>NZ_JAEHBI010000365.1:0-229 GCF_016483705.1 Bacillus cereus group sp. N6 | reverse complement strand
TCTTTCGTACCATTAGAAGCTACAAACAGCTCTTTTAAACCAACATCCACACCAATCGACTCATTGGTTAGTTCTTGTGATGCAAAGTTTTCTTGGAACCCTACACTAATCCACCAGTGACGACCGTCAAATGTAACTCTTGGATTGGATGTTTTTTTGTTTCTTGGTAGTTGTTGGCTTGTTTTCACTTCTCCAATAGACTGAATATGAACTACTTTCTTTCCTATAA
>NZ_JAEHBI010000364.1:0-231 GCF_016483705.1 Bacillus cereus group sp. N6 | reverse complement strand
CACCCGCCGCACCTGCAGCCCCCTGCTTACCTGTAGGCCCAGTCGCACCAGTCGCACCCGTGTTACCTGGCGGACCAGGCGCACCTGTAGCACCAGTAGCACCCGTGTTACCTAGAGGCCCAGTGGCACCAGTAGCGCCCGAGTAAGCGTGATGTCCCGGTCGCCCACGACCCCCCCCGTAGCCGACGGGCGGAGGGGGACGGGGCGGGCCAAACGAGCCCGCGGGCGGGG
>NZ_JAEHBI010000363.1:0-231 GCF_016483705.1 Bacillus cereus group sp. N6 | reverse complement strand
ATTCTTCAATAGCAGCGTTCTTTTTACTCTCCTGCGTCTTTCTTTATGGATTGAGACTCTACATATTGTTTGATGCATTCTGTTTCTTCGTGTATGTAATTACCACCAATATCGCGGTACTCTTCACCATAATAGATTTCCTTTCCACAACTTGTGCAATGTCACATAACTTCCCTTACAACTGAATGCTGACGATTCCCGTCTACCATTCAGTTTTCTACTGTTTGGTAT
>NZ_JAEHBI010000362.1:0-231 GCF_016483705.1 Bacillus cereus group sp. N6 | reverse complement strand
TTTTCTTGTGCAAAAACATGTGTAGATGGGATGATATTACCTGCTGCTATGGCGGCTATCATTGCAGTTGCAGATAGTATTTTGTATGGTGACTTTCTCATATTATTTATCCCTCATTTAACTATTATTAACTATCATATTTTTATTACAAGGCTCTTGAAAATAGATTTTAACTATTAAATTCGTTCATTTGCGCCTCCAATTGGCTATTTAAGTCTTTTAATCTTTTTA
>NZ_JAEHBI010000361.1:0-231 GCF_016483705.1 Bacillus cereus group sp. N6 | reverse complement strand
TCCTGTTTGCACTTGTTGTACATATTCTGTTATGTTACCTCCTCATCGGGACAATCGTTGTATGTATTATTTGCAATGGAATCCAGAAAATGGACAACTGAAAAATAGAGATCAAAATAAGCAATAGTCATCTCAGTAGAACGAGTTTCTTCCTATTATATAGGCGAATTTAAAATGGCTTTTGTAAGGTTATACATCGAAAGATGAGTTCTCAATGATAGGTAGGTGTGA
>NZ_JAEHBI010000360.1:0-231 GCF_016483705.1 Bacillus cereus group sp. N6 | reverse complement strand
AGTGCAGTGAAGTCAGACCGGAAGGACTGGTGGAGCGCTTAGAAGTGAGAATGCCGGTATGAGTAGCGAAAGACGGGTGAGAATCCCGTCCACCGAATGCCTAAGGTTTCCTGAGGAAGGCTCGTCCGCTCAGGGTTAGTCAGGACCTAAGCCGAGGCCGACAGGCGTAGGCGATGGACAACAGGTTGATATTCCTGTACCACCTCTTTATCGTTTGAGCAATGGAGGGAC
>NZ_JAEHBI010000359.1:0-232 GCF_016483705.1 Bacillus cereus group sp. N6 | reverse complement strand
CCTGAAAACAAAGCCTATACCCTCATATTAACCGTCAAACGAAAAATAGACTGCTGTTGCACACCTACACCACGTACGCCTGTTAATTGCATGGGCCATCTCGCCTGTTACGTGACACGGAACTTTGGTCTGGGTACCCTTTCGTGTTTCCAACTTCCGCAAGATCCATGGAGGAAGGGCCTTTACCTCAGCAGGAATTTCTAGAAAATGGTATGGATTATCGTTCTTTACG
>NZ_JAEHBI010000358.1:0-232 GCF_016483705.1 Bacillus cereus group sp. N6 | reverse complement strand
TCCTGCCACTGTGTGAGTCCCTTCCGCATGGGATGCTTTTCCTTTTGCTATTCTGTAAAAACCCTCTGCATGTGCGCTTTTCCATTTAGCAACTGTAAAATAACCTTCTGCATGCGCACTTTCTCCATTAGCAGTCGTGAAATTTGCTTCCGCCTGCGCAGCCACGCCCGCGGCTGGTGTAGAAATTCCTTCTGTATGAGAAGCGAGTCCGGCCGCTGTTGGATGGGGTCCT
>NZ_JAEHBI010000357.1:0-232 GCF_016483705.1 Bacillus cereus group sp. N6 | reverse complement strand
CTCCCGCCGCGCAATGCCCTCCTGGCTCTCTTGGTTCTGCTTGTGCTCAATGAGCTTCTGGAGCTCATGGTGCTCATGGTTCTCAAGGACCTGCTGGCGCTAAAGGTGCTACTGGTGCTCAAGGACCAGCTGGCGCAACAGGTGCTACTGGAGCTCAACGACCAGCACCAGCAACAGATGCATCTGGAGCTCAAAGACCAGCTCGCTCACCAGGAGCGACAGGTGAAAAAAC
>NZ_JAEHBI010000036.1:0-60236 GCF_016483705.1 Bacillus cereus group sp. N6 | reverse complement strand
CCTTCGTAAATTTTGTCATACAAAAAACTGCACCTCCAATTGTTAGACTGTGTCTAACAATTGGGGTGCAGTTCAGTGGAAGTAGGCTTTTTTGTATTGAGAGTGTAAGTAAAGTTTATGGGAAACCTAACGAAAAAGGATGGTGATAAAAATGACAATCGATCGAGTTTGTACAATTGGGCCAGCAAGTAATAATAAAGAAACGTTAGCGCAGTTAATAAACAATGGTATGAAAATAGTGCGCTTGAATTTATCACATGGCACGCATGAAAGTCATAAAGACATCATTCGTTTAGTCAAATCGTTAGACGATTCTATTAAAATTTTAGGCGATGTACAAGGTCCTAAAATAAGGTTAGGTGAAGTAAAAGGAGAACAAATTACACTTCAGGCGGGAGATTCTTTTATTTTACATACGCAAGCAGTTACAGGGAGCAATAGAGAAGCAAATGTTGATTATGAAGGAATCACGAATGATGTGAAAGTTGGAAGTAGAATTTTAATTAATGATGGAGAAGTTGAGTTAATCGTTGAAACGGTAAGTGCGGATAAAATAGAAACAAAGGTCAAAATAGGTGGTAATATCTCATCTCATAAAGGGGTGAACTTACCAGGGGCAATCGTTAGTTTACCAGCTATTACGGAGAAAGATAAAAAAGACATTCAGTTTCTTCTAGAAGAGGATGTTGATTTTATCGCATGTTCTTTCGTACGGAAACCTAGTCATATAAAAGAAATACGAGATTATATACAACAGTACAAAGAAACGTCACCTAATGTAATTGCCAAAATAGAAACGATGGAAGCGATCGAGAATTTTCAAGATATATGTAAAGAAGCAGACGGAATTATGATTGCAAGGGGTGATTTAGGAGTAGAGTTACCGTATCAATTTATTCCGCTCTTGCAGAAAATGATGATTCAGGAATGTAATCGAACGAATACATATGTTATTACAGCGACACAAATGCTTCAATCTATGGTAGATCATTCTATTCCAACAAGGGCTGAGGTAACCGATGTGTTTCAAGCTGTACTGGACGGAACGAACGCTGTTATGCTTTCTGCTGAAAGTGCATCAGGCGAGCATCCAATTGAAAGTGTAAGAACATTACATCTCGTTTCTGAATTCGCTGAGCATGTGAAAAAAGACGGGCCATTTGTGATGAAAGATGTACTGGAATTGTTGCATAAGTCTTTGGGTGAGTGATAAATAAAAAGAGGGCGGATATGCATCCACCCTCGTGTTTTTCATTCTTATTATTCTTGCTCTTGCTCGTCCAAAATTTTATCAAAAGCAGCAGATACTTTATCAAACTCTTCATCATTTTCAATGTATGAAAACTCATTATCTTCTTCTACTTTTAAAAAGAAAATATCAATGTCTTCCTCAGATTCTGTTTGAATGTCTTCTACGAAGGCAACTGCAATATATTCTGCGCCTTCGACATCCATCGCTCCGAGTACTTCTACTTCCTGATCCTCATTATTCTCATCACTGAGAGTAAACACTTCGCCAACTTCAATATCAGACATATCCATTCTCCTCCTGTTCGACTCTAAAAAATAGAGCGCTCAAACTGTATACATACTAACATATCTTTCCATAAAAAATCAATTTCATACATTAGAAAAACAACTGATTCTTCAATAGAATAAGTATTTAGCTAGAAGGAGTTTTATTTGTGAGTGCTATATTACTTAATCCATTCAACAATTGTATCCATAGTTTGTCTTGTTTTATCACGCTTTGGCTCTTCTTTACGGTAACCAAAGGCAACCATAACAGATACTTCAAGATTATCGTCTTTTATAATGCATTCTTGACGAAGTAAAGAATCTATTTTCTCTTTATCAAATCCTTCTATTGGACAAGAATCAATGCCGATTTGAGCTGCACTCGTCATCATATTACCTAAAGCAATATAAGTTTGCTTAGATGCCCAATCAAATACAGCACGATCGGATTGTAATAAGTTAAAATCTGTTTCCTGGAACTTTTTGAAGAATTCATATCTAATTTTTTGAGTGTCTTCAGGTAATCCAATAATATTGTTCATCATATGTTTAATATACTCTGCATCATAATGCATATCTTTAATATTTCTTGAAAGAACAATGACAAAGTGACTAGCTGTTGCAAGTTGCCCACCAGCGCCCCATGAATACGGTTGTAGTTTTTCTCTTAATTCTTTATTTTGTACGACAATAAATTTCCAAGGTTCATAACCAAAAGAAGAAGGAGATAATCTGCCTGTTTCTAAAATGAAATGAAAATCCTCTTCTGAAATTTTGTGCATAGGATCGAACTCTTTACATGCATGTCTGAAATGGAAAGCCTCCATAATTTTCTCTTTTGTAATTTGTTTTGTATTTGTCATAAAAGTTCCTCTTTTCATTAATTTATTTTTGTAAGTAAATTATATTTTTAAAGTAACATAGATACAAGTACGCACATTTATGTGTTATAGTATCAAAAAAGATACTATTGGTAAGGGAAGGGACTTATGATGGATTGTTCAAACGAAAATAATATAAATTACCCATTTTTAAATAAATATTCTTGTCCAGTGGAAGCTATGGTTGAGGTTATTGGCGGAAAATGGAAAGGGGTTATTTTGTATCATTTATTAGATGGTACAAAGAGATTTAATGAATTAAAAAGATTAAAACCTAATATCACACAAAGAATGTTAACACTGCAGCTGAGAGAACTTGAAGCAGATGGCATTATACATCGTGAAGTATACCGTGAAGTGCCGCCAAAAGTAGAATATTCGTTAACGGAGCTTGGTGAATCACTACGTCCAATGATTCTATTAATGATGGAGTGGGCAACTCATAATATGGAGAAAGTTTTGGAGAGTAGAAATACGAAAAATAATAGTTAAGAGTTGTAGAAATAAAAGGTGTTTTCCATATGTGAAGAAACCTTTTATTTTTTACTTTCTTAAATTTTGGTTGTAATTAAAATGCATGTGAATCTATTCTGGGGATGTGCTGTTGATTTTGCTATGAATTAAAAACTTCCTTTTTAGTAGTAGAAGCTGCATCTAATAAAAGGAAAACAGCTGCTATAATATGTAGAACGACGTCTATATAAGGAAAGAAGGCAACTAGAGTAACGATAATACCTATATAATGAGCGTACGTATTCATGCCTGCTTTGTTAGCTAATAAAATAGTAGTAAAGGTATCCCGTCTAGGTTAATAAAACTTGGAAATAAATAATAACAAGGAAGTAATAATAGGTGAGAGATCCCTGTAGTCCACTTTAGTGCTTGTATGTAAGTTTTCAAAGTAAATCCTCCTAAAACAATTCATATCTATATATTACCAAAAATAATAGGTAATTGGATATTAAATACTTGTGATTTTTAGTAGAATATAATTGTTTTATGTTAACTAATGGTTTCGTTATCTATAAAATAGAAAAACCACCCAAACGAGGGTGGTTCGTATTATAAATAACTATTTAAAGAAGAAAGGGGAACCTTCACCTCACTACCTTCCTTCATATTCCGCAGCATAACGGTTTCTGTACTAAGTTCTTCTTCCCCAATAATAAGCACATAAGGGATGTTTTCCTTATTGGCATAATTAAGGGCCCGTTTTAATTTGCGTCCTGCTAGTTCGAGTTCGACTTTTAAGGAAGTTGTAGAACGTAATTGCTGGGCAATTTGTAAGCATTGTAATTCTGTCCCGAGTGGGATGATAAATACATCCGCTGTAGATGATATTGTTTCTTTCTGAGATAGTGCTGTGTAAATAACGTCTAAACCGAATGAAATACCGACTGTTGGATAGTTCATATTATCACCACGGAATGCTCCGATAATATTATCGTATCGACCACCGCTACCGATGCTGGATGTAATCGAGCCATCTTTTAAAAAGATTTCATACACGGTACCTGTATACATTGTAAGTCCTCGTGCTAAAAATGGATTGAATATAGCATTTTCATTTATTCCAAGGGCAATTAAGTATTGCTGTAATTGTTGTAGTTTGTTTACTCCATCGGCAACGAGTGGAGTATTGAAAGCGTCTTTAAAGTCAGCAATTGAAAGCTTTAGACAAGATAAAACGGTATTACATATCGTATCAGCCATTTCTTCAGAAATTCCGCGTTCTAATACATCTTTTCGTACACCATCAATCCCAATCTTTTCGATTTTGTCTAATGATAAAATGACGTCACTCGTTCGTTCAGCAGGGATGTTAATGGACTCGAGAATACCATTTAACAATTTTCGGTTATTATATTGGATCGTTACTTCTAAGTTTAGCGTTCGGAACAGTTCAAACGCCATACTCATAAGTTCCACCTCTGCCATGACTGATTCTACACCGACTATATCAACGTCACATTGAATGAACTCACGAAATCTTCCTTGTTTAATGGGCCCATCTCGAAAGACTTTTCCAATTTCATACCGCTTAAAAGGGAGGCGGATGTTCGGGTTCATTGCCACGACTTTTGCGAATGGAATGGTTAAATCGTAACGTAAGGCAAGGTCACGTTTTCCTTGATCCCTAAGCGTATATATTTCTTTTAATATTTCATCGCCACCACCGTACTTATATGACATAAGCTCATACATATTTAAAGTTGGTGTTTCTAACGGTTTACAGCCGTATCGTTCAAACGTATCTTCACAAGCTCTTTTAATTTTATTTCGCAACACTTGCTCCTCTGGTAAATAGTCTTTCGTTCCTTTTACATTTTTCATTTCCATTGTAATCACTCCTTTTTAAAATTAAAAAAAGCTATGCAGGTATAAAAATACCCACATAGCTTTATGAACGCTTCGTGGGTCAACAGGAAAAGCCCTGTACCCACGAAGAAAAATTTTCCTTCGGATACACGGCGTTACGTATGATGATGAAGTTGGAAAGAAGTATTAACATTTCGCATGACAAATCTCTCCTTAACATAAGTTTTTCCAAATTATATCAGAAGATTTTTGAATTATCAATATTTTTAGTTTTGAAATATACGTGAAGTTATGTAGGAGAAATAGAAATGGGTGTATAATAAAACTTAATAATATGAATTAAACGTTTAAGGAGATCACTATGAAAAAAGATAAAACAAATGCGATGCGAATATTAGATAAAGAGAAAATTGAATATTCGATGATGTCATATGATCCAGACGATGGAAAAATTGATGGCGTATCAGTAGCCGAGAAAATTGGACGAGAAGTGAGAGAAGTATATAAAACGTTAATCGCTCAAGGGAATAGTAAAAATTATCATGTGTTTATCATTCCAGTAGATGAGGAACTGAACTTGAAAGCAGCAGCAAAAGCGGTTAGTGAAAAGAAGATTGAAATGATTCCTGTAAAAGATATTACGAAAGTGTCAGGATATATTCGCGGTGGTTGCTCACCAGTCGGAATGAAAAAGTTATTTTCAACATGCATTGATGCGAGTGCGCAATCGCTTGAAACAATCATAGTGAGCGGCGGGAAGATTGGTATACAAATTGAACTTAAAGTGGATGACTTGGCGAAAGTGACAAGAGCGCAGTTTGGTGAAATAACGAAATAATGATAGATAGGGAAAGAAGTTCTAGTTTTATTGAGTTTAGATAATAATTTATAGGGTAGTTAGTCCGTTTTGTCTTAGAAAGGTGTAGGTTTTTTGAATACGAAATTAATCATAGTAGAAGGGCTTCCTGGCTTTGGGAAATCCACTACTGCAAGCTTGCTTTACGATATTCTAATTGAAAAAAGTATTGACGCTGAGTTATTTCTTGAAGGGAATCCGGGCCACCCTGCTGATTATGATGGGGTATCTTATTTTGATAAAAGTGAATTCGAAAGTTTGTTAGTGAATAGTGGTAATTTTAAGGAAGTAATTAGTGATAGAGTCACGGAGCGAGAAAACAATTATTTATTGCCATATAAAAAAATTAAAAATGAATACAGCTCTAATTTTCCTGAAAATTTATTAAATACCATTTTCAAAAATGATATATATGAATTACCGCTAGAGAGGAATATTGAATTAATAACTGAAAAATGGAGGGATTTTGTTAAAATAGCCAACAACGAAAATAAAATTTATATTTTTGAATGTTGCTTCATACAAAATCCATTAACAATCG
Organism: Bacillus cereus group sp. N6; assembly: GCF_016483705.1. NCBI lineage: Bacteria > Bacillati > Bacillota > Bacilli > Caryophanales > Bacillaceae > Bacillus > Bacillus cereus group sp. N6. The sequence goes on along the minus strand of NZ_JAEHBI010000036.1, from coordinate 54,121 downwards.
GGATGGTTAAATATGGTGAAAAAAAAGAGAAAGTTATAAGTTATATTAATGCATTAGCGAAAATCATAGAAAAATTAGATCCAGTATTGTTATATATAGAACAAGATGATTTGGAATTCTCATTCAGAAAGGTATTTAATGAAAGAGATAAAGAATGGTCTGCTGGATTTATTGAGTATTATACAAATCAAGGGTATGGGAAAATGAAAGGCTATCACGGTTTAGACGGAACAATTAAAGTTTTAGAAGCAAGAAGAGATATTGAAAGAGAAATATTTAATATGTTAAATATAAAAAAGACAAAAATTGATAATTCACAGTATGAAGCTATCAAATATAAGTCAATGATAATTGAAAAATTGAAATCACTTGAAATTCTAGATTAATGTAGTGCTTTAATTGAGTCAGAAACTAAGAATTTTTAACTTCCGCTTTCAAAAATTATGTAAATAAGCTGTTCACTGGATTCTCATAGAAAACGGTGGTGAGATGAAAGTTTTGATTTTGAAGCACTTCAAAATCTTAGTTAGATGGCTATGTATCGGTACCCCACAATAAAAAGGCAGGAGCATATCAAATATGTTCCTGCCTTTCATTTTAGAGAGATGTTTCCTAACAGTTGATTTTGTTAACGAAAGTCGACTTTAAATCCATATTTTGTATAGAATATAGTACATATAATAAAAGTATGAGGTGATACAGTGAGAGAAATTCATATTCATAAAATTATTGCGGATAAGAGAAAAGAAAAGGGAATTACACAGGAAGAGTTAGCGGCGTATATCGGTATTACGAAGGCATCGGTTTCTAAATGGGAGACGGGGCAGAGTTATCCGGATATTACATTTTTACCACTGTTAGCATCGTACTTTAATATAAGTATAGATGAACTAATCTGTTATACACCGCAAATGGGACAGAAAGATATTAGAGATTTATATCATAGGCTAGCGGAAGCTTTTAGTGAAGAACCGTTTGATGAAGTAATGAAGGAGTGCGGAGAAATAATTAAAAAATATTATTCTTGTTTTCCGTTATTACTTCAAATGGGACTACTTTTTATTAATCACCACATGTTAACAGAGGATACGGATAAAAGAACTGAACTGTTAGAAGAGGCAATGTATCTCTTTAGCAGGGTGCAGGAAGAGAGTGATGATGTTTCTCTTGTGAAAGAGGCGGTATCGTTTCAAGCAACTTGCTATCTTATATTCAATAGACCAAATGAGGTGCTTCAATTACTTGGTGAAACGATACGTCCTAATTTTCCAGAAGAGGATTTAATCGCACAAGCGTATCAAATGCTTGGAAATGCTGAAAAGGCGAATGAAATGATGCAAATTAGTATGTACCAACATTTAATACACCTCGTTGCGACGATACCGAATTATGTAGTAGTAAATGCTTCAAACACTGAAAAGGTAGAGGTAATTTTAAATAGAGCTTTCCTGTTAATAGATATATATGAAATAGAAACATTACATCCCAATATGACTTTAAAAGTATACTATGCTGCTGCACAAGTATATTGTATGCAAGGGAATTTTGAAAGAGCATTAGAAATGTTACGGAAATATGCAGCGGTTTGTGCGTCTAGCTTTACAATAAATAGTCTGCATTTACACGGCGATTCATATTTTGATGCGATTGATGGATGGTTTGCAGAATTTCCGCTTGGCGCTAAAACGGTTAGAAATGAGGATATTATAAAGCGAAGCATGCTACAAGGTATTGCAGAGAACCCCATTTTCGCATCGATGAAAGATGTAAAAGAGTACAAAAATATAATAGCGAGTTTGAAATTTAAATTGGATATAACAGATTAGAGGGAGGACAAATATGATGACCTTTGACGAATATGAAGTAGCGATAAATAGTGAATTTACTTTGCAAGGCACGATTACTAAACCGAAAGCTGACGGGAAGTATGCTGCTGTTGTCATTATCGCTGGTTCTGGAGAAGTTGATCGTGATGGAATGATTGTACCGTTAAAGCTTGCGTCGAATATTTACAAAGATTTAGCACATGTAATAGCGAGACTTGGAGTAGTAACGCTCCGCTTTGATAAGCGCGGGGTAGGAAAGAGTGAAGGGGAATTTCAGAAGACTGGAATGTGGGATTTAGTTAATGACATAGAGGCTATGATTACGTATGTAAAAGAACAGCCATTTGTTGATTCGGAAAATATCATTTTAGTTGGTCATAGTGAAGGGTGTATGTTAGCAAGTGTAATAAACGCAAGAACACCAGTTAATGGACTCATACTTCTTACAGGAGCTGCGGAATCATTAGAAGAAGCTACGAAAAGACAAAGAGAAATTGCTTATAAAGAATTAAAAGAACAAAAGGGAATAAAGGGAAAACTAATGCGCCTTCTCAATGTGGAGAAACGTGGAGAGAAGCAGATGGGAAAAATAAAAGAGAAAATGATGAATACAGAAAAAGATACAATTAAAGTTGGTTTTAAACCGATGAACGCAAAATGGTATAGAGAGCATTTTCAGCATGATATTTATAAAGATTTACAACAAGTAACATGTCCAGTACTAGCAATTGCTGGTGATAAAGATTTTCAGGCGAATCCTGAAAAAGCGAAGAGAATTGGTGATTATGTACAAGGTGATTCTGAAGTATACGTAATAAAAAATATGGATCATACCTTAAAGTATTTTGAAGGAGATTTTAAAGCGTTACAATTTAAAAAGATTTATACGGAAAGTGCAGATAAGCCGCTTCATCCAGAGTTGGAAGGAATAATTGTAAATTGGATGGATGCGCGTTTTATCTCGCATAAGATCCCTGCATCAACATTAAGTGAATATGAGGGAGATGGAAAGGAGAGTAACTGTCTGTAAAAGACGGATTGGTTTAGATTAATAATAGGTATAAGTTCTTTAGTAGTTTCAAGCATATCTCCCTGACCGTACATTCTATAGTAAGATAATAAGCTTTTGTTATTAGATTGCTATAGTAAATCCTCTTAATCAATTCAATATACTACTAAATTCTGTATAGGGGTGTTTATATAAGGTTCGAAGTATAAATTCATATTCCGCTTCAAAACTTTTATCTAAATCAATATAGGTGTAGGCTCAAAGTAAAGTTAGAACAATTATATAACCCCCTATAAATAATCCAGGCTATTTAATATTAGGAGGAAGCCAACTATACACATAATCCATGACAGAGCTGATCCTGAATGATTAGCGATTTTCATTCGAAGCCTCTCGAGAGATTTTTGCATCCATCGACCAAATAGGAGATAGAGGAGAAACAGCAAGAGAGAGGGCAATACCATGATAAAGTTGTATCCAGCTAAAATAGAAGACCATTCTATCCATGATAGATTAGAAGTAGTTAATATGCCGATTGCTGCAAAATAAGGGAATGCAGTTCCCACTTCAATTAATGTAGTAGTGAATCCGAGCGCAATTATTGAAAGAATGCTATTTGATTTTGGTGAAGGGAGCTTTGAACTTTTCTTTGGTGGAATATAAAAGCTTGCGATGAATAATAGGGCTCCAATAATAAAGAACGTCCAGCTTACGATTTGGTTTTGAAATACGCCAGAAATAATCTCAAACAAAAAATCTAATCCTAGCATGAGTGAAACTCCAACAACAAAATAACATCCAGCTACCGTCAATAAATAAACGAATAAACGTTTCGTGAGACGCTCTTTATCTGTTAAAAGTAGATATATTGTTACTCCTATTGTAGTAGGGCTTAGCGTGTCCAATATAGCTAATCCGCCTATTAGGAGAAGGTGTTCTGTACCCATCGTGCTTTCCCCCTTATTTCGGCTCAGGATTATTTTTTTCAGTCATAAAAATGGCATATGCCTCGTTCATAAACTGAAGCACATCTTGATCAATTGGATATAAACTAAGTTTCTCTGATTGTTTGGGAGACATCCTTATCTCCCAAAGCTTATTTAGAAATTCATCCTCACCTTCAAATTCTTCTAAGCGTTTTTCCTCCATTCTTCTTATGATATTTTGAACTTTTGTTGCTTTTGGACCGTCCTTCATATAACGCTTTAACTGGCCGATGAGAGCAATCCATTCAAGTGAATCAGAACAGTCACTTGCCATTTTGGGAACCTTTTCCAATAGTTTTATTTCTTTTTCTTTAAATACAGATTCGCGATAATACTGTTGTATATCTTTATCTTTGCTGGATAATTGCATAATCTTCTGAATCGCAATCCAGCTTTCTTCTCCTTCTATCGCAATTCCATTTATCAATTCCCGTAAGGATAATTCTATTTTCTTTAAATGTTCCTGCTCTTTTATGACATAAGATAATTGACTCTGTAAACTATCCGACCAATTCCACTCATTGAAGTCGAGCATATTTTTAATCTCTTGTAACGGAAATCCAACCTTTTTTAAAAATTGAACTTGCTGTAATTTTTTTATTTCTTCATTTGTATATAAACGATGGCCACCCTCTGTTTTGGATGCTGGTTTTAATAATCCGATTTTATCGTAATAACGCAGTGTCCTTACTGTAACGCCTGTCAGTTCTCCAACTTTATTAATGTGTATCAACGGATAAACCTACCTTTCTGTACGTTAAGATTTTATCGTTAACGATTATTTTCTTCAAACCACATCTATTTTTCTTTACTAAAAATGTTTTTAAGTAAGTATCCTGCTCCTAGCCCAATTAGTACACCAGGAAAGGCATGATCCAATGTCATTCCGATCCCTGCACCTATAATGACGCATCCATAAATAATAATATCGCCTTGCTTCATCTAAAAACCTCCTATTTTTTTAATTTCTTTTATGAAATTGCTAAATAGTAGCTACTTAACAGTATATAAAATGACCCAACGTCAACTTCAAGTGTTTTTGATTTTTATTAATAAATTTATATAACTCTTTAACAGAAGGCTTAGTTTCGAAATGTTTTTATGGACTTATCGTTCCGAAAAATTTATACTAAATTATATAATAGGGGGTGTTGTTAAATGGGTAGAAAGATTAGTTTTAACAAAGAACATGCTTTAAATAAAGCGATGCATTTATTTTGGGAGAAAGGTTATGATGCTACGTATATTTCAGAGCTTATTGAGACAATGGGTATAAGTCGCTCTACTCTGTACGATAGTTTTGGAGATAAGGATGCACTATTTAAACTAGTTTTGGAACATTATAAAAATTATGGCTCTCAAAAGAGAAATTTACTTTTTAGTGGTATAAACACAAAAGCATCACTTCAATCCTTTTTTTATCAACATATTGAAAAATGTTATTCAGATGAAATTCCAAAAGGTTGTATTATAACAAATTCTTCACTGCTTATTGGACAAATTGATCCTTCCATAGAAGAGATACTCATAAATGATTTTAATGAACTTGAAAAAGTATTTAAGCAAGTTATCGAAGAAGGAAAAAAGAAAGGCGAAATTTCACAAGAGGCTGATACTGAATTAGTTGCATATTCTTTATTAAGTTTAAACCACAGCTTGAATATAATGTCCAAATATAAAAAAGAAAAAAATTTAGCCTATCGCCTAGTGGATAAGACTATTGCAGACCTATAGTCTTTCTTTTTTTAATGATTTAGGAATGAACGTTCCAAAAAAAGAAAGGAATGGTAAAGTTGAATAACAAGACAAATTTTCTAATATTTATTTTAGCGATTAGTTGTGGCTCACTTGCTGCAAATATTTATTATGCGCAACCAATTGTACAATTCATTGCAAAGGACTTGAATATCTCCTCTGATTTATCTGGATTGCTCACTACTTTTACGCAAATTGGTTATGGATTGGGATTGTTTTTTATCGTACCAATGGCAGATTTATTTAAAAGTAAGAAAATAATAGGGGGTCTTATCGGGCTTACTATTCTTTCATTAATTGGTGCGTTAATTTCGACAAATGGAATTGTTTTTTTACTATTAACAACTATAATTGGCATTGGAGCCTGTGCTGCTCAAATGTTAGTTCCGCTAACAATGAGGATTGTGCCTATTGAAGAGACGGGGAAATATGTCGGTAAAGTAATGAGTGGTTTATTGATTGGGATTATGATTGCTCGCCCATTATCGATCGGAATAGCTGAATGGTTTGGCTGGAGAATGGTATTTCTTTTTTCATTAATAGTCTTAGTTGCTGTCTTACTGTTAATTATAAAATTTTTACCCAACTATGAAGTGGTATCGACTAGTAACATGTTATATCCAAATTTAATAGCTTCTATGGTAAAACTACTCATACATACTTCTCCGTTACAACAACGAGCTTTTTATCATGCATGCTTATTCGCAACATTTAGCCTTTATTGGACAGTTATTCCCATTTTATTAAGGTCGGAGCCATTACATTTCTCAAATAATGAAATTGCATTGTTTGGATTTGTTGCAATAGCTGGAGCTGTATTAACTCCTACTATTGGTAAAATAGCAGATAAAGGTTATATGTTTACAATGACTAATCTATCAATGGTGCTCGTACTATTATCTGTTGTACTACTATTTTTTGTTCAAGATCATTCACTGTTTAGTGTGATTTTAATACTTATTTCAGGCATTAGCATCGATATTGGTGTAGCAGGAAATTTATTATTAGGTCAAAAAGTTATCTTTAGTTTGAATCCCGAGATAAGAAACAGACTGAATGGATTATATATGACCATCTTCTTTTTGGGGGGAGCCTTTGGTTCATGGGGTGGAAGTTATACGTACTATAAATTTAATAGTGAAGTAACTTTACTCATTGGAGCAGCTTTTCCTTTAATCGCCTTAGTTGTTCATTTCATAAAGAATAATACAAAAAAATTATCGGAAACCAAAAGTGAGTTCATATCATGACTATAGTTTAGTGTTTTTGATTGTAAGTTTTTTTGTGATATTATCCGCTGGAAAATGAATAATATCATCTTTTTTGTGTAAAAACGAACATTTTAATTATTTTTAGTTAAAATGTTCATATTTAGATTGCATGCACACTAAAAGTTTGATATATTACCAATATAATAATTTTACACATCATCACTCGTATATACTCGGTAATATGGTCCGAGCGTTTCTACCTAGTTCCCAATGAAAGAACTGGACTACGGGTTAAAGTATTCGGCCGTGCTATGTAATGTACGCTACCGATTTATAATTTTGCATGTGCTTAATTAACTTTGACTACCGTAGTTCTAGAAAGTAGAGATTCTTCTACAATTTCTAGAACTTTTTTGTTTGGACTAAAAGCATCGAGTATAGAAAACAACAAGAAAAAGAGGAGATTATTTATGAAGAAGAATACGTTGAAAAAATGTGCTGCCCTAGTAACTACTGTTGGATTGTCATTATCAATACTTGCGGGATGTAATGTGACTCCAAAACAAGTTGAGGCAAAAAGTAATCAACAACCTATTTTAATTCAAGGGCCAATGCCGATAGAGGCTGAGAAGTTTGCAAAAAGGTTAAAAAATGTGAAAGAAGAAAAGTCTGGAACTTTCGTATTTTATAAAGGCACTGTCGACAATTATCCTGTAATCGTAGCGAAAACAGGTAAAGGAATGGAAAATACAGCAGCTGCTACAGCAGTGGCTATTGAAAAATATAAGCCTAAAGCGATTATTAACCAAGGAACATCAGGTGGACACGATCCAAATTTAAACGTATTTGATATTGTTTTAGGAAAACAAGTAGCAAACATAGGTTCATTAAAAACAACAAATATGGATGAGAATCAAGGGATTGAACCGACAAAATGGATTTCAATGGACTTAATGGCTTCTGAAGGAAGTGCAGGAGAAGATCCAAATGCTGAGAAAATCCGATACTACGAGGGAGATAAGGATTTACTTGCAGCAGCTAATGCGGTAAAAGATAAATATACAAAAGGTAAAGTGGTTGAAGGGACTATAGGTTCAGCAGATCTTTGGAATAATGAAGTTGATAGAATTAAATGGTTCCATACAAAATACGGTACATCTGTTGAAGAAATGGAAGGTGCTGCCGCAGCGCAAATCGCAAAAGCTTATGACGTACCATTTTTAGGGATTCGAGTATTATCTAACAATAAAACAAACGGCGGAAAATACAATCCAAATACAGCGGCGGCAAATCAAGAATATGTATATGAAGTAGTTAAAAAGTATATAGATTCGATACCAAATAAATAGTAGTAGTTCTGTCTCAATATAAAAATGTTATCATTACTGCGCAATGTGTTGTGAACTCAGAATTACCAAAGTTTCTTTAATTAAAATAGATTGGTGCCTTACATGGTATCCAATCTATTTTTGTACTTATTTTTCAGAGGAAGAAGGGTTTTACACCAAAAAATAAAGACAATTATAGAAAAAGGAAAAGTCGAACGATTTATCAAATATGCATAATTGCATGAAAAAATTGAAATTTATAAGTTAACATTAAACTACTTTTTAATTGTAAAGAATATTTTAATAATCTTTACTAGAGAAGGATATTCCTTGAGAAGTAGATAAACCAAAAGTGTGGAAATAATACAGACTCAATAGAGTTTTGTATTAAATAAAAAGAAAAGGATGGGTATGGCTTTCTAAAAGTTTTTGGGGGTTAGAAAGCATTTTTTAGTTAATGGCTTCAAATTATATGTTAAAGGGGAAATGGGTATATGAAGTTTCGAAATACAAAGCTTGCTATGGTTACACTATCTTCATTTTTTATTTTAAGTACTGCATCTCTATCATTCACAGATATCATACACGGTGAAGTAACTTCTGCATCACCACAAGAGATTACTGTAAAAAGCTATGATGATACATATTATAATAATGCAATAGGAAAAACGGGTTTAGAGTTAAAGAAGGAACTTCATAATATTATTGATGATCATACAAAGTTATCATACAGTGCGGTTTGGGAAGCACTAAGAGATACTGATGAAGATCCAAATAATAAAAACAATGTGATACTCTTATATACTGGGCGTTCGCAAGGGAAACTTACGAATGGTTCAGGAGTTGATAATTGGAACCGAGAGCATGTTTGGGCAAAATCTCACGGTGATTTTGGAACGACTGCAGGAGCTGGAACAGATTTGCATCATTTAAGAGCGACGGATGTATCTGTAAATAGCTCACGTGGAAATCTGGATTTTGATAATGGTGGTGTGAATCATTCGGAAGCGACAGAATGTAAATATGATAGTGATTCTTGGGAACCTCGTGATAGTGTAAAAGGAGATATCGCTAGAATGCTATTTTACATGGCTGTTCGTTATGAAGGAGACAACGGCGAAATAGACTTAGAATTAAATGAAAAGGTGAATAACAATAAAGATCCATACATGGGCAAACTATCCGTTTTACTAAAATGGAATGAACAAGACCCTGTAGATGATTTAGAGCGAAAGCGTAATGAAGTGATTTTTACGAAATATCAACATAATCGTAATCCTTTTATTGATCATCCGGAATGGGTAAATAAAATTTGGAAGTAAAATACTTAAAGGTATTTTACTTTGAGAGAAGGGATTGATCACTATGATCAATCCCTGTTTATATCTATACTAGAATAAGTGATTTTTATAGGATTGGAGAATAGAATCGATATTTTATTAAGTAAAGTATAATATGAGTCTTTTAATACGGTCCCCACTCAATATTCACACCAACAATAAGAAAAATAAGTCCAATGATAAACCAAATGAATGCAAGTGGAGCCATAAATCGAATCCATTTTCCGTAAGAAATGCCGCTCGCTGCGAGTACTCCCATTAAAACACCGGAAGTTGGGTTGAGGCAGTTCACTACACCTTCTCCAAGCATAACAGCTTGTACTGTAACTTGGCGTGTAATGTGCATGAAATCAGCTAATGGAGCTAATATCGGAATGAAAATAACAGATTCTCCTGTCCCGGATGAAATGAGGAAATGTAATGCGGCACTACTTACATACATGCCGATAACGCCAAATACAGGGCTTTGTCCTTCGAGAGACTGTGCGAGTTGGTTAACGATTGTATCAAATAATTTGCCTTGGTCTAAAATGACTGAAATACAACGAGCCATTCCGACGATCAAAGCACCGTATATGAGATTTTGGCAGCCTGCTAGAAAAGTAGAAGCGATATCGTTCGCTTTCATACCACCTATTATTCCAGCTGTAATTGCTATGAAAATAAAAGTAGCGGTCATTTCTGCGTCAGTCCAATGTAGACGAAAAGCGCCTATTAAAAATACAATTAATGATAAAGCTGAAACGAGTAAAATTAATTTGTGACGTATTGTCCAAGGAACTTCAGTTTTCTCTAGTTCTTTCTCACTTGAAAGAGCATTACTTGGAAACCAGTTATCTCCGAGTATGCTTCCTTTATTCGATTTCTTCAAACGTTTTACGTACCAATTAATATATAAAATGGTAGCAATTAAAAAAGAGATATAAATTGCCGTGCGTAAACCGATCCCCGAAAACATCGGAAGTTCTGCAATTTTTTGTGAAATGCCTAAAGGTGAGGGAGATAAAATAGTAGCATTAAAACCAGCATAAGTGCCTAAATAAATAATTGCTACACCGACGATAGCATCCCATTTTAATGTGCGTGCAACGATGATACCGATGGGGATAAAGCCGATAACTGAGTTAACGATAATACCAGTCGTTCCGAGAATAGAAAAGAGTGCAGCGACAATACAAATGAAAAGTAATTGCTGATTACGAAATTTGTTAATAACATGATAGATTAAACCGTCAAGAGCGCCTGTTTTTTCAAGAATGGCGATGGCTCCACCTGTAAATAAAATTAAGAAGATGATAGGAGCAGCAAGTGTCATTCCTTTTTCAATAGCGGTAAAAAAAGAAACAAATCCTACCGGCGATTGTGGAACAGAATGATAACTTCCTGGTATTGTCGTTGTAACAGTACTGTTTGTAACTCTTTTAAACTCCCCAGCAGGAACGAAATATGTAGCAATGGCACAAAGTAAGGCAATAAAAAATAGTAGTACGTACGCGTCAGGCATTTTAAACTTTCGTTTACTCGGCTGTTTTTTTACATCGGTATGTAATTGCATAAAAAACCTCCTTTTTCACCTAGTTAATTTTCAATATTCTGAATCTTATCTGTGAAATAGATTATAATAAAGGTGGCTTCTTAAGGCAATAGTTTTTCTATCCTTTTCTTACACATACAAATTCTTGCAACATTAGACAGGGAAACGAAAAAAATCAAAGAATATGTTATATAGAAAGAATAAGGAAAAGAGGGAAAAAGATGTGGAAAACTACGGATCTATGTGATGAGTTTGAAAAGGATTTACAAATATGTCGCCAGTCTTTTCGGTCTTTTGGGAAGAAAGAACAATTTCACGGGAAAATTGCAACGGTAAAAGTGAAGGATGATAACGTACTAGTGAAGGAAGGATTGCAAACATTACCAGAAGGAACGGTATTAGTCGTTGATGGCGAAGCGTCTACGAATTGTGCGTTACTTGGCGATAATTTGGCAGCTATTGCAGAAGAAAGAAAGCTGGCAGGAATTATTGTGAATGGATATGTTCGTGATTCTAGTGAACTAAAGAATATTAATATTGGTATTTTAGCGTTAGGAACGATGCCAAATAGAAGTATAAAAGAAGGAAAAGGAGAGCGTGGTATTTCATTGCAATTTGGACAAGTAGAATGGAAGCCGAATGAATATGTTTATGCGGATGAAGATGGCGTCATTATTAGTGAAAAGAGTTTGCATCGTTAAAGGATAGTAAACTACTATTCTTAGAAAATAAATCCGATAAAGCATGGACAAAATTCTTTGTCAATAGTAAAATGATACAGAAATTTATAATTAACAGAATGTATAGGTTTATCGTTTTACGATAACTTGAATGGAAGTCAGTTTTGCCTAGAAAAGTGAATGTTATCACAATGATACGTTCATAAACAAAATTATTTTTCCTATACAAATATAGCCGCGAATGATGCGGGTAGGAGGTGTTGCACAGTTTGTTCGACACTTACAAAAAAAGAGTGTCAATTGCACGCCCTTGAAGGGCCTTTTTTTGTGTAAATAGTAGTAAGGGAGGAAATTTTGGGATGGCAATGTTGAAAAAATGGCTGCTTACGTCGTTAATGGCAGTTACACTCGTATTTGTTTCTTTTGCGAATACAGTACATATTACGTTTGCTGAAGGAAATACAGCAAAACTTGCAATTATTGGTGAATCACAAAAGGGCATTATGTTATGCCCGAAAGAAGAGCAAATTACAGATGGGGAAACAGCTTTAAGTTTGCTGCAAAAAGTCATGGGGGACAAAGTAACAGCAGAGACGATGTCGTTTGGAACGTATGTTAAAGGCATTGACGGCTTAATGGCTGGGGACACAAGCGGCTGGTTGTATGATGTAAATGATAAATCTGCAGAAGTTGGAGCAGATAGTTATAAATTAAAGTCTGGAGATGTTGTTGTCTTTCGTTTTGTTGCAGACTGGAGCAATATGAGCCAGGAAACATTACAGCAAACATTAGATAAATTTGGTACTTGTAAAACTGTAGAAGAACCAAAGACAGATGACCCAAAACAAGAAAAACCAGAAGAACCAAAAACAGATGATCCAAAACAAGAAAAACCAGAAGAACCAAAAACAGATGATCCAAAACAAGAAAAACCAGAAGAACCAAAAACGGATGATCCAAAACAAGAAAAACCAGAAGAACCAAAGACAGATGATCCAAAACAAGAAAAACCAGAAGAACCAAAAACAAATGATGAAAAGGTAGAACAACCAAAGCAAGAGAACATTCAAGTTCCAGTAGCACAAGTAAATGACGCGATCTTTAAGACATCTGAAAAGATGTTACAAGATGGAATTGAAAGTGATTGGGTAGCTTTAGGCCTTTCTCGTTCTGGAAAGAATGTTCCAATTGAGGCGAAATTAAATTATGTTAAGTCAGTAACTGAAAAAGTAGAAAAGCGCATTAACCGTTTTTCAGCGACAGATTTAGCTAGAACGATTATTATGATGAATGCAATGCAAGCAGACCCTACAAAGGTTGGCGAACATAATTTAGTTCAAAAATTGTACGAATCAGATAAAGTGAATTCTGTTACAGGTTATACATTTGCTTTACTTGCATTTGATACGAAGAAATATGAAGTGCCAGTGAATTCAAAATGGAATCGAGTTGCTTTAGTAGATGCGCTTTTAAACTCACAGCATACAGATGGTGGCTGGACTTACGATAGCGCAAGCAGTAAAGACAGTGCTAGTAGCGTTGATGTAACAGGTATGGTTTTATCAGCATTAGCTCCTTATCAAGAACGAGAAGATGTGAAACCCGCTGTGCAAAAGGCTGTTGCCTATTTATATAACGAACAGCTAGAAAACGGTGGTTTTTCTGCTGATGGACAAGAAAATTCTAATTGTGTTGCACAAGCAATTATTGGATTATCTCTTGTACAAGATGTAGATCAAAATCGTCTACATAAGGCAATGCAAAATCTACTGTCATACCAACTTCCAAATGGTGAATTCAAATGGTTACCAAGTGATCAAAACGGTAGCGGAATGGCTACAGAGCAAGCATTCTTAGCTTTACTTCAGTTTAAAGATCTTGGAAAATCGATTTATGACTGGTCAACTGTATCTGTTCCTGAAATTGATACGAAACCAAATGTGGATGCAGAAAATATTGTAGTAGAAAAAGAAGTTACTGAGCAACCAGAAGAACAAAAACAAGTACAACAAGAAACGAAAGATGACACGCTAAAAGTTGTTGTCGATAACGAACCAGTTAAAAGCAAAAAGTCAGGAAACGGTAGTACGTTACCAAAAACAGGAGCATCTTCTCATAGTGCAGCTACAGAAGTAGGTATGGGTGTATTATGTATTGCTTCTGCATATGTATTATGGAGACGTAAAGCAGCTTAACAAAAATTAGGAGCAATCATTTGCTCCTAATTTTTAATATGAAAGGTGAGAGACAACATGAGTAAGATGAAATGGTTTATTTCTTTAATGCTTTCACTTGGGCTACTTGCCGGGTGTGAAGAGGCAGCTGTAAAGCCTGAGAAGAAAGTAGAACCAAAGCAAGAAGAGGTAGCAAAACAAGAAGAGAAAAAAGATGAAGCGAAACCGGAAGAAAAACCGGAGGAAAAACAAGCTGAACAAGAGCAAAAGCAGCAAGAAGAGCAGAAAGAGAAACAAGAGCAAAAAGTAGAAGAGAAGCCGAAAGAAGAAAAGGCACAGGCACAACCGGAAGTAAAGAAAGAAGAGAAACCTCAGGAACAGCCTGCTACAAAGCAACCAGAACAGCAAAAAGCACAAGAAGAGAAACAACCGAAAGCGCAAGAAATAAAAGAAGAAGCGAAGGTTGTGAATCAGCCGGAAGAAACACCGAAGCAGGAGCAGAAGGTTGATCCGAATAAAGAGCAACAAGCAACTGTACCAACGCCACCAACACCGGTACCAGATCCAGTACCGCCAGTGCCAGATCCAGTAATACCAAAACCAAAACAAGTCACTATCTCAGTAAAAGGTGATAAAGGGTACTTATTAGGTGCGAAAAAAATGGATGTACAAGAAGGCGATACTGTTTATAAAGTATTGCAGCGTACAGGTTTAGATGTGGATGCAATGGGCTCTAAAGGTGATATTTATGTAAAAGGTATTAATGATTTATATGAAAAAGATATTACAGATACTAGTGGATGGAAATATCGTGTGAACGGTGCGTTTCCAAACCATAGTGCAGGTGTAGTAACAGTTAAACCAGGAGATACAATTGAGTGGGTGTATGTATTAAAATAAGAAAGGCATTCGGTAAAGGACTATGAAAATAAGTTTTTCTTCTTTACATCCTTTTGTGAATTTTTTCTATTATATCGGGGTGATGACACTATGTATGATGTGTCTTCATCCTCTTTTTTTAATTGGAGCAATACTATTAATCGTCATAATCAATATAATGCAAGGGAATAGTGAAAAGATAAGAAAGATGTTACCGAGCACAATCGTTTTCTTTTTTATGGTCATTTTATTTAATTCGTTATTAACACATAGAGGGCGAACTACGTTATTTTGGTTAGGTGATAGCCGTATTAAGCTTGAGGCGATTATGTTTGGAGTAGTAATGGGATTATTATTAGTTGCGATTATGTTTACGTTTGCTTCGTATAATGATATTATTTCGAGTCATAAATTTTTATATTTGTTTTCTAGAATTTCACCGAAAGTAGCATTGTTAACGATGATTACGGTGAGGTTTGTTCCTTT
The DNA here is from genome assembly GCF_016483705.1 of Bacillus cereus group sp. N6. Taxonomy (NCBI): domain Bacteria; kingdom Bacillati; phylum Bacillota; class Bacilli; order Caryophanales; family Bacillaceae; genus Bacillus; species Bacillus cereus group sp. N6. Next base: position 38,913 of record NZ_JAEHBI010000036.1, on the reverse strand, counting down.
GTTTATGAGGCGATTACAGAAAATAACACTCGTTCAAAAAACGAAAGGTGTACAAGTAGACGCAGGTTCCATTGTAGAACGGGTGAAAAATGGTATGCAATTGCTGCAAGTATTATTAATTTGTTCATTAGAAGATGCGCTGCAAACAGCAGATTCTATGCAAGCCCGTGGATTTGGTGTAACGAAGCGTACGACATATATTCGGTATAGAATGGAAAGACGAGATTGGTATACGCTCAGTTATTTAAGTATTCTACTTATCATTGCTATTATATGTAATACGTATGGCGGGGGAAAGCTAATCATTTATCCGAGAGTCGAATCTATTCTATTTCAGCAATACGATGGAGTGATGTTCGGAGTATTTATGATGTTTATTAGTCTACCAATTATAATGGAAGGAAAGGAATGGATATGGTGGCGCATGCAGAAATAAACAATTTATCATTTGTATATGCTGATGAAAACGAATATGCGTTACAGCATATTTCTCTTTCTATTCAAAAAGGAGAGTTTATTGCACTTGCTGGAGGGTCAGGCTCTGGAAAGACGACTTTATTGAAACATTTTAAAAAGGAATTACTTCCAATCGGTACACGTTCAGGAGAAATTTTTTATGATGACGTTTTATTAGAGGAAGTACCTGATTTATTATCTGCACAAGAAATTGGTATGGTATTTCAAAATCCAGAAAATCAGCTCGTAATGGATACGGTCATTCAAGAATTAGCATTTTCTTTAGAAAATATCGGGTTACCATCACAGATTATTCAAAAACGAATAGCAGAGCTTATTAGCTTCTTAGGATTTCAAGATTTATTGCATCAATCTGTTCATACGTTATCTGGTGGACAAAAACAACTTGTCAATTTGGCTGCGGTACTAGTTATGCAGCCAAAACTATTATTATTAGATGAACCGACGGCGCAGTTAGATCCCATTGCTGCGAAAGAGTTTTTAGGATTGTTAAAACGTATTAACGAAGAACTTGGTATTACGATTGTGTTAAGTGAACATCGTTTAGATGAAGTGATCCCACTTGCTACGCGCGTTATTTGTATGAATAATGGTCAAATCGTGTATGATGGAAATCCTAAAACGGTTATCGCGAACATGTGGGAAGTAGAAAAATTCCGTCCATTTATTCCGCAAATTCCAAGATTGTTTTTAGAATGGAATGCGGAAGATATTCCGTTTACAGTGCGAGAAGCGCAAATGAAACTGAATCATTTTTCAGCGATATCATATGTGAATGAGCCAATAGCACAAAGTGAAAAGCGAGAAGTCATTTTAAGTGCAGAGCATATTTCGTTCCAATATGAAAAAAATAGTCCACTTATTTTACGAGACTTAACCGTATCGATTGAAAAAGGAAAATGGGTAGCTCTCGTTGGAAAAAATGGTACAGGTAAGTCTACACTGTTAACGATTTTAGCTGGATTACAAAAAGCGAGAAGAGGGAAAGTAAAGTGGAATGGGAAAGTGATACATAAAATTGATTCGAAAGAACGATTTAAAAGGATCGGGTATGTATCGCAGCATCCGTATTATCATTTTACATTTGATACAGTGTGGGAAGAAGTGTATGAACGTGCACGAGAGTTATACGGAAAACAAGGAAAAGAAATAGCAGAAGATATGTTGAAGAAGTTTTGGTTGTATTCGCTTAAAGAACGCCATCCGCATGATTGTAGCGGGGGAGAGCAACAACTACTTGCGTTATGTACAACGTTATTATCAAAGCCGACTTTATTGTTACTTGATGAACCGACAAAGGGATTAGATCCGTGGAAAAAAGAAAGAGTAGGAGAGCTATTTAGAAAGCTGCAAAAAGAAGGTACAACAATTGTAATGGCAACGCATGATATTGAGTTTGCAGCGAAATACGTTGATCAATGTATGATGTTATTTGACGGAGCAGTCATTATGAATGATGCACCGAAAGAATTTTTTAGTGGAAACTTCTTTTATACAACATCTATCAATCGATTCATTCGAAAAGAGTTGCCATATGCATTAACTTGGGAGGATGTGTACGAAGCGTGTCCAAACGATATGTTGCATTCATAATATGTATTTTTGCAGTAATAATAGGCACATTACTCTTTACTACACTTATCATGGACGGTTATTACATGTTAAGTAGTTTGTTTTTATTAGTTGTTATTATGTTACCGTTTTATATCCGCTTTGAAAGAAAGGCTTTTGTTTCACGTGAAATTGTGCTCGTTGCTGTGTTAGCGGCAATTGCAGCAGTTAGCCGCGTACCATTTTCGATATTGCCAAGTGTACAACCGACTTCATTTGTCATTATCGTTTCTGCAATTGTGTTTGGGAGTGAAACTGGTTTTATGATCGGTGCAACAGCGGCTATCGTATCTAACATCTTTTTAGGACAAGGTCCGTGGACGCCGTGGCAAATGTTTTCATGGGGTATGATTGGTTTTATAGCTGGATTATTACGTAATACATTTTTAATGCGAAAGCTATGGGGAAGACTTCTATACGGATTGTTTGTTGGATTTTTATTTGGCTGGATTATGAACTTATGGGGGCTTCTCGGTTTTATACGTGAGGCAACGTGGGAAGCTGTCATTTCGTATTATATCGCAAGTTTTTATTTCGATTTGAGCCATGCGATTTCGAATGTTGTTTTCTTACTATTATTTAGTACGTCCTGGATTACGATTCTTACAAGATTTAAAAAGAAATATGGCATATTAGATAAGCATAACATGGCATAGAAAAGCATACTCATATAAGGTAGGGTCGCGACTTACATATTCGTTTGCCTCTTTCATGCTTCTTACATATTGTAAGGAGCATTTTTTATTGTCAAAAAATAGATTCAATATATATCCGTTATTATATAAATTTATTTGTATAATAGTAGGTGAGAACTATTTTCAAAAGGGAGGTGTATAGTTAATGAAGTTAGTTATTCCGAAGCAACATGGTGCATGGGCCATGCTCGTTATACCATTTCTATTAAGTGTCATACTTGGGAAACCTACTATGTATCATATTCCATTGTTTTTAGCTTGGTTCTTTATCTATTTAGCTACGTATCCATTTCTTACGTACATAAAGCAAAAACGAAAAAAAGAGTTTTTACATGCTGCAATTGTATATTTTATCATCGCGTTCGTATTTGGGATGATTTCTCTATTATATGAATGGCGCATTCTTTTATTCATAGCAGTAATGATTCCATTATTTATAGTAAATATGTATTACGCCCGTCAAAAGAATGAAAGAGCGTTACTAAATGACATTAGTGCAATTATTGTTTTCTGTATTGGTGGTTTAGTTAGTTATTATTTTTCAATGAAACTGATAGATAAAACAGCACTATTTATTGCGCTTATTTCATTTTTATATTTTTTAGGAAGTACGTTTTATGTAAAAACGATGATTCGCGAGAAAAATAACCCGAAGTATCGTCTTATATCATGGGGGTATCATATTGTATTAACAGTCATTGTCTTTGCTATCAATCCGTTGTGTTCTCTTATTTTTATACCGAGTGTCATTCGAGCAATTATATTGTATGGCAAAAAAATTTCTATTATAAAAGTAGGGGTTTTAGAAATTGTTAATTCTGTATATTTTTTAATTATAACGGCAATAATTATGAAGTATGCCATTTGAAAAAGCTTCCCACCTTATGATGGGAAGTTTTTTCAATCTTGTTCTAAAATATGAACCGTGTAATCGCAGCGTTGAATAGCTTGTTCGATCGCATAAAGGGATTGTTCAATACGAGCGCGATTAAAATCTTTTTCAACAGTCTGTAGCGCTTCTTCTAAACAATGTTTTGCTTCTTGTAATGATTGAAAAGAATTTTGGACATATCCGCGAGCATTTTCGTGCATTTCATAATCCTCCTTGCATATTCATATATGTATAGTATGAACAGTAAGGAACAAAATATAATTTGTTATATTTGTTTGACAATTAGAATGAAATTACGTATAGTAAGAATTAAGTGAATATTTTCTTATCCAGAGAGGTGGAGGGACTGGCCCGATGAAACCCAGCAACCGCGATGCAGGTGCTAATTCCAGCAGAACATATTTGTTCTGGGAGATAAGACGAAGATATATACGTAACTTCTTCTTATCGGAGAGGTTTTTTTGTTGCAAAAAAACCGATTACGAAAATTTATATTAAGAAGAAAGGGGTTGCGAAGTACTGTGACACTCGAAAAATACGTAAAACTGCGTAGTACAGTTTATGAATATATGATAGAGCAAGATAAGCCAATATCATTGTTAGATATTCAAGAACATATCGTTTCGCATCATGAAGGAAAATTCACGAAAAAGATGTTACATCAATTTTATTTATCAAGACTATTAGATGAACTGAAACTGGATGGGAAAATTACATTAGCTGATGAATATCTCTATACTGAAAAAGGGGTATTTTATAAGGCGGGAAAAGGGAGCTAAGCTCTCTTTTTTTGAAGTATGTAGAGTAAAAGACTGCTTGAGCAGCCTGATACAAGGGAATGGTGTTGAGTGTGTAGTGTCAAAGATTGAATGTGCCTGAAAGAGGCACTTCGTATCGGCTGCAAATGAAAAGAGACACCTCCGCCGAATAGGTGTCAGTCATTTTGTCATATAGACTTGCTATTTGACAGTTATTAGAATAACATGCAGGGGTTGTGGAAGTCAAAAGGGAATTAAAGGAAGAGGTGTTGTTATGTACGCTTATTTATTAAAAGATTTATATAGGTATATTCCAAAACACATTATTGATAGAGGGTATGAATATTATGAAGAAGGACATGTAGAAGATGTTGAAATACATAATAATAAAGTATTTGCGTTTGTGACTGGTAATGCAGGGAATTATGAAGTAGTGATTGAACTGGAGGATTTTTCGGAAAGTAGCTGTGAATGTCCATATGAAAACTATTGTAAGCATATGGCGGCAGTTGTTTATGATATTCAAAGTGCTGGTGAAAGTACGGTGAAAGAGAAACTGAAAGATTTAGAAAAGGAAGAGTTACTCACAGTATTAAATCGTTTATTGCAAAGTTCGAAAAACGTGCAAATTGTAGAGAAGATGTTAAAGAAGGGGAAACTTTAACTTATAGAGGGAGTTGTTTTGTAGTGAATGTACTAATTGTATACGCTCATCCTAGTCCTTCCAGTTTTAATGCGGGGATATTAAAGCATGTGCAAAAAGGATTACAAGAAACAGATCATTCGGTTACGGTACTTGATTTATATAAAGAACAATTTGATCCAGTCCTTGTATTTAATGAGGAGAAGAAAAGACGTGATTTAGTAAATGAAGAAGAAACAGCCCGGTACAGAACGTTAGTAAAAGAAGCGGATACGCTTCTCTTTATATATCCGATATGGTGGTGGGGGATGCCTGCTATTTTAAAAGGGTTTATTGATCGCATTTTCGTTGCTGGTTTTGCTTATAAATATGAAGGAGCTCTGCCGAAAGGTTTATTGAAAGGGAAGAAGGCATGGGTAATTAATACGTTAGACTCGCCATTATGGTACGTCGCGTTATTATATCGATCAGCAGATTGGATTATGATGAAGAGAGGCGTTTTACGTTTTTGCGGCATTCGCGATATAAAACGGTCAGTTTTTCAATCTGTGAAAACGAGTAAACAAGAGAAGCGGGAAAAGTGGTTATTACAAATAGAAGAAAAGGCTCGTACATTATGAATGAAATCGATCGTATTCTAAACTGTTGTGGGTATGATAACGAACTTTTGCGAACGTATATTACATGTTTACTTCAATTGAAAAAATGTAGCGAAACATTTCAACAAATGACGATTCAATTAAGAAATGATTATCTAATAAGAGGGATTTGTGAAAGAGAAGTTGATGAGGTGGTAAGAGGAAGTAAAGAATATGAAACATATTTTCTTCCTAAAGCGTTACAGTGGAAGTTCCTTAAGAAAAATCCACATTTAATTGAAAAAGTATGTGAAGATTTTTTTGCATTTGAGGCGTTATATCTTACGGAGATAGAGTGGGAGACCGTGATAAATTGCACGGGAAATAAGTGATTTATTATGTAAAAAAGCTAGCATAAAACTAGCTTTTCGTTTAAATAAATAAGAAACATAGACTAATGATGAATCCTGCATATAGTAAGTTCACAACGCAAAATCCCATAATATCACGAGCACCTAAACCAGCTATCGCTAATGCCGGTAATGCCCAGAATGGTTGAATTAAATTCGTCCAAGCATCGCCCCACGCAATTGCCATTGCTGTTTTTGCTGCAGGTACACCAAGTTCAGCACCAGCTGGAATCATAATAGGTGCTTGCACAGCCCATTGGCCGCCACCAGATGGAACGAAAATATTAACGATGCCAGCACTTAAAAAAGTAAAGAGTGGGAAAGTCGTTTCGTTTGAAATGCTAATAAAGTAATTCGAAATAGCCCCTCCAAGTGAAAGTCCTTCACTATTCGCTCCAATCATCATCCCCATAATTCCTGCGTAAAACGGAAATTGAAGTAAAATGCCAGAAGCACTTTTTGTAGAATCTGAAAAAGCGCGAATATATTGAATCGGAGTACGGTGGAAAATAAGTCCAGCAATTAATAACATAAAAATAACGATGTCTAGCGTAAGGTTAAAGCCTTTCGTATAAAAAAAATTGAAAATATAAATGAGACCTAACAATCCAACGCAAAGTGTAATAATGATGCTATTTTCCATTTTTTCGGCGAATGTATTGTTTCCTACTTCTTGCGCGGCAGCTTCTTCATGGAATACGCTAGGATCTACCGTTATCGTATGTTTTTCATCTGGATGCATCGCTTTATTAATGAGAGGCATCGTAACGAGAAAAATAATAACTGGTACAAGTGCGTATGGTGAGAATAACGTTTCTGTTATTGGAATCGCTTCTTTAATACTTCCAGCTGTCGTTTTAATTAACGTTTCGCCGCCTGTTGCTAACGTAAGAGGAATAGAAGCAGAAAGCCCCGCATGCCAAATGAGAAATCCAGAGTAAGAAGAGGCAATGGCTAGTCTATAGTCTAACCCTTCAAGCTGCCGTGCTACTTCTTTTGCATATAAAACAGATACAACAATACCAAATCCCCAGTTTATGTATGCCCCTAGTAAACTTACGATTGAAATAGCAATAATACCTTGTCCATTCGTTTTCGGTAGTTTTGCCGCTTTCGTTAATCCTTTTTTAATGAGAGGCGCGTTTGCTAAAGCAGATCCTGTCACGAGTACAAGTGCCATTTGCATAGAAAAGGCGAGTAGTCCCCAAATGCCATTACCCCAGTGATTAATCATTTCCACAGGTGTTTGGTGAGTCGCAAACATGCCGAAGAAAATAACAAAAACAGTTAATAAACATGATAAAATAAACGGCTCTGGCAAGAAACGTTGCACTAAGGCGACGCAACCATTTGTAAAAGAACGAAACAAAATAGATCAACCTCCTATATGTATTACAATTATTCGAGGTTGATTCGTTCATAACCTTTTATAATTAGAAAATTCTGATATTTTTAGAGGGATTGAAATATTGTCAAGAAGAGTAGTACCACCATCACCCTGACAGAAAAAATTGCTTTTCCTCAATATGAAATATTGCATATAAAAATGAATTGATGCAAATGCAAAAGCTTATTATAATGAAAGCATAAATATACAACACATCTTAATACAGCAAAGAGGAGGAAGTAATATGGAAATCGCAATGGCAGTTTTAAAATTTTTAGGTGGAGTAATTCCTTTAGTTCAAGAACTTTTAAAAGCGTTTATGTAAGGTTATTAGTTAGCTATCATATATCAATCATTATTATATCTTACTAAAAAAGAACGGGGTGATTTTTCTGAATAATAAGAAAAATACCAAAAGAAGAAAGTTCCTTGCGTGTTTATTAGTTAGTCTATGCACGATTCATTATTCGTCTATTTCTTTTGCAGAAACACAAACCGGTAATGCAACTGACATAACTAAAAATGTTAATGGCATTAATACTGGTATAGCAAACCTTAAATATAATAATCAAGAGGTTTTAGCTGTAAATGGCGATAAAGTAGAGAGTTTTGTTCCGAAAGAAAGTATCAATTCAAATGGTAAATTTGTAGTGGTGGAACGTGAGAAAAAATCACTTACAACGTCACCAGTCGATATTTCGATTATCGATTCTGTAGCGAATCGCACGTATCCAGGAGCTGTACAACTTGCCAATAAAGCCTTTGCAGACAATCAACCGAGTTTATTAGTTGCTAAGAGAAAGCCTTTGAATATTAGTATAGATTTACCTGGCATGAGAAAAGAAAATACAATCACTGTCCAAAATCCGACATATGGTAATGTGGCTGGAGCAGTAGATGATTTAGTATCTACTTGGAATGAAAAGTATTCCGCAACACATACGTTACCTGCAAGAATGCAGTATACAGAATCTATGGTTTATAGTAAATCACAAATCGCTAGTGCTCTTAATGTTAATGCGAAATATCTTAATAACAGTTTAAACATTGATTTTAATGCAGTTGCAAATGGAGAGAAAAAAGTGATGGTGGCGGCATATAAACAAATATTTTATACTGTAAGTGCTGAACTACCTAACAATCCATCCGATTTGTTTGATAATAGTGTTACTTTTGATGAGCTAACTCGTAAAGGAGTAAGTAATTCAGCTCCACCTGTTATGGTTTCAAATGTAGCTTATGGTAGAACGGTTTATGTAAAATTAGAAACCACATCTAAGAGTAAAGATGTACAAGCTGCTTTTAAAGCTTTACTTAAGAATAACAGCGTCGAAACGAGTGGACAGTATAAAGATATTTTTGAAGAAAGTACCTTTACTGCTGTCGTATTAGGTGGAGATGCGAAAGAGCATAACAAGGTTGTTACAAAAGATTTCAATGAAATCCGAAATATCATTAAAGATAATGCTGAATTAAGTTTTAAAAATCCAGCATACCCAATTTCATATACAAGCACTTTCTTAAAAGATAATGCAACTGCTGCTGTTCATAACAATACAGATTATATCGAGACGACAACTACAGAATATTCAAGTGCTAAAATGACACTTGATCATTACGGTGCTTACGTTGCTCAATTTGATGTATCTTGGGATGAATTCACATTTGATCAAAATGGGAAAGAAGTATTAACACATAAAACATGGGAAGGTAGTGGCAAAGACAAAACGGCTCATTACTCTACAGTTATCCCTCTTCCACCAAATTCAAAAAATATAAAAATTGTAGCAAGAGAATGTACAGGTCTTGCATGGGAATGGTGGAGAACAATTATTAATGAACAAAACGTTCCATTAACAAAGTTATTAATGATTGCATTTCCCATTATTAAATCCCCATAAATGTAGCCTATCTTAGGTTGATAGTGATGCATGGTGCCTCCATGTATATAAATGCATTTTGTCGAAATTATTAAAAAGGGGAATTTTTCTATTTGAAGAACTAATAATTGATTGTCAATATGTATTAGAAATCTCAATCTAAACTAAAGGAGAACAAAATGGGACAAAACAATAAGGGCTTTTCTGAAACAGGATTGCGCAAAATGCGCAATATATTGGCGCGGCATGTCGATTCTGGAAAGATTCCTGGGCTCGTCGCCTTAGTCAGCCGAAACGGCGAGACGTATGTCGAAGCGCTTGGAACAATGAGGCATGATGGTGGTGCACCAATGCGTCGGGACACGATTTTTCGATTGGCGTCCACTAGCAAGCCAATCGCAGTTTCACCAGTAATGGTTCTGCTCGATGAGTGCAAACTGCATTTAGACGACCCAGTAGACAAATGGCTACCGGAACTCGCCGACCGGCAAGTGTTGAAACAGCCCGATGGCCCGCTAGAAGAGACCGTCCCAGCACGACGTCCTATCACTGTACGAGACTTGTTGACCTCCACATTCGGGCTCGGAGTGGATCTCACGTTGATGGGTTCTCCAATCATGAACGCGTTCTTCGAGAGTGGGATATTCGACACGCCAGGTCAGGATATGCCCGATCCAGATGAGTTTATGCGTCGCCTAGGTGCACTTCCGCTAAGCTATCAGCCCGGAGAGCGGTGGCAGTATCATATCAGTATAGAAGTAATCGGCGTTCTTGTTGCCAGGGTCACGGGTCAGACGTTCGAGTCGTTCTTGCGCGAACGCATATTCGATCCGCTAGGAATGAAGGACACTGGATTCTACGTACCTCAGCTCAAGATTGATCGGCTTCCACCAGCCTTCAACCCCAATCCGCAGACAGGTGAATTCATCGTGTGGGATGAGGGGGCGGGTGGACGTTACAGCAAACCTCCAGCATTCCAAGCAGGCGGTGGTGGACTGCTTGGAACCGTCGACGATTATCACGCGTATTTGCAGATGCTTTTGAATAAAGGGGTGCACGATACTAAACGGATCTTGTCTAGGCCCGCAGTCCAGCTGATGACCACCAACCGTCTTACTCCGGAACAACAAGTATACCGAGACGATTTGGCCAAAAATAACGTCCATTTGTCGTTCGGACAAGGGATCCAAGGTGGCTGGGGCTTTGGGATGGCGGTGCGTACCTATCTTGGAGACTACGCGTCTATTGGTCAGTTCGGCTGGGATGGTGGAACCGGTACTTCAGCTTACGCTGATCCAGATAAACAGTTTATTGGAATTCTGTTCACCCAGGTTGGGATGTCCACTCCGGCCCCATCGCATCTTATCCAAGACTTCTGGACCACGACCTATCAAGCGATCGAAGACTAGGGTATCGTTTAAAGGAAAACGCCAAGACGGATAGATAATCATAGGCTTGATGGCCACGATCAACACCATGGTTAAAAGTTAGGATAGGACCGTGTTGGAAGTACTGCGGTAATAGTTGGGCATTATTAATAATAGCACAACAAAAAATCCCCTTGGATGCAAGAGGATTTTTTTATTGGGAATAGTAAGGACGAGAGGAGGTGCATTACATATGGGAAAAGGTAGAAGTAATAATGCTGGTAAAAAGCAACCGAATTTCGATGATTCATCTAATTTCGCTAAACAAAGCCAACCGACAGAAAAGAAGAAGAAGTAAAAAAAGGATCTCTCTTGATAAAGAGAGATCCTTTTTTTAATATATTGACGTTTCGGCACAACATATCGATTGCTCAACCAAATAGTCATTATAGTCATTCAGGCAAGGCTTAAACTCCTTCGAATGGAAGTTAATTTAATATTATTGCCCTGCTTTTTATAATGCTTCTTCACGTTTACCTTATTTAAAAAGCCAATAAAAAAAAGACACGTTTCCTAAATAAACGAGCTCTTAATGGAGTATTATCTTTATTTTGAGCATTTAATAAAATTCTCCAATTTATATTTTACTCTAATAGTCTATGAAATTTAATTAATTAAATGTAAAATTTATATAGTAAGTTATAAAAATTTATGAAGAACTTTAAATATATTATTCTACAATTAGGCCAAATTATAGAGTGCAAGTTCTACTAGGCTTAAAACTATTGAGAAACATGAGGAGAGGATTACATTGACTATTTATGAGCAATTTATAGAGGCTCTTAAAGAAAAGATAGGCGATACTGTAACATCTGCAGAGATAAAGGACAGATTAATAGCAAAATTTAATACGAAACCGGGGAGTATTAATCCTGCTGATTATTGTTATAACCGTTATAACAAAGGGAGAGCTGTTAATAAAAATCTGTTTATATATATAAATAAAAAAACTTTTAGATATGTAGGTGAAAATTATCCTTATACAGGATTAGTTTTTCACAAACCTAAAGGGACAGATTGTGAATCTGTTGTAGGTGAGTGGGATAATGGGAAACTTCTTGTCTATGGGGATAAGGATAAAATAGGAATCTCACAAATTAAAAAGTTATATGAGGCATATTTTGAAATGTTACGATTTGAAATGAATGTTCTTGGTTGTAAGGCGACTGAATTAAGGCATCTTATAGGTCGTCTAGGTGAATTTTTTTGTGTTCTTTATACGAATGGTGAGCTATCCAAAGTGACGAATCAGCATGGATATGATGTCATTAAAGATGGACGAAGAATAAGTGTTAAAACAACTGCCCAAGAAAAAGGGTTTATCACGATCAATCAAAACACATTTGACCAATTTGATGACTTCTTTGTAGTTCAGTATAAAGATGATGAGTTGAAAGTATTATTTTATGGGCCAAAGGAAGAACTTTCGGCGCTTAGACCATATGGGAATAATTATGAGGTCGATATAAATTCTTTAAAGAGAATAGAAAAGACACTATGATAAGAGTGTCTTTTCTTATAGTTTTTTAGCAGAAGCAAGCAGCTCCAACGATGATTAACAAAATAAACAATACAACTAATAAAGTAAAACCTTCAGCAAAATCGCAACTACCACCAAATCCCATAATAGTTCCTCCTTTAATAAGAGGGAACAACAGGGGGATGCTCATGTAATTACATTCTAAACAAAAACATATTTGGAGCCACTTGGCGTTCTTATCATTAATTTTAACTTTTTGTTCAGGAATACAAGCTCTAGCATTTTGGACAATCCGTTTAGATTTCGATATTTCTTGGTGGATTCCTAATTTATATTTATTAGTTTACCCATGCTTCTTTTTAAAAAGTGTTTGGAGAGAGTGTGGATGGTATGACAGTAGCATGAGAAAAGAAAGAAAAGAATTCATTTAATAAAAGAAAGACAGGGGCTTTAAGCACATTCGAATTCTAGATCAGTTTTTTCGCTAGCCTTACAGCAGAAGTTAAAACAGAAGCTAAACAATTTTTGAAATGAAAATAGCCGATGTTTCCTTAACATAGGAAACATCGGCTTGTATTATTTATATTGAGTTAGTTTACGTTTCTGGAATAATTGTAATAGCGACGGTCCGAACAGGAGCCTCTTTTTCGTCACCTTTACTTTGGGTATGGTAGTATTTATTCATTAATTCATTAAGTTCGTTTTGAAAGTTCATAAAGTGTTCTTCATCTAGCTTTAATTCCACTACAGAAAAAGTAGCATTATCTTCTTGACTGTTTTGTTCCTCTAATTTTTTAAGGTAACTTTGATATTGTGTCATAAGTGATAATTGGTAATAGGAAATGTAATTTAACTTTTCCTCATCACATAATCCTTTCCACTCACTTCCTTCAATTTTTGCATCTTCTTCATTGATTGCGTAATATTTTTCAGAAACAGATTTTACCTTTTTTTCGTTAATTACATGGACGATATCAGAATCAACCATAGTTTGTAGATGTCTATATAGAGTTGCTTGTGGTACATTTTTAATGATTTTTACCATTTCTAATGGTGTTAGTCCATCTTCTTTATTTCTCATTAATACTTGGCAAATTTTCATTCTTACTGGATGCATTAAGATTTCAACTTTATTACTCACTATATATCACCTTATTCATTATTTATTCTCATTATAAATAATGAGAATAATGTTTGCAATGCATCTGCTCTTGATTTATCATTATTATTATCAATAATGATAATGAGTTTAGGAAGGAATGATAAAAATGCAACTACATTATGGATGGAATGATCTTAAAGACATGGATATTATGGCGTTTCTCCCAATCATATTGCCAGTTATTGCAGTCGGGGTACTTTTAGTTTTCATTGCACTAATTGATTTATACCGACATAGAAAAACAAGAAAAAATGTACTTGTATGGGCGCTAATTATTCTTTTTGTTAACGTATTGGGACCTATTCTATACTTTGTTATAGGGAGAAAGGACAGTGAGAAATTATGAAATTAGAGATTAGAAATGTAACAAAATCATTTAAAGGGAAAATTGCTGTCAATACTTTCTCAATGGAACTGCAATCAGGGGAATGTGTAGGGTTAATCGGACCAAATGGAGCGGGGAAATCTACATTAATAAAAGTGATTTCGGATATTATTAATCCAGATGTGGGTGAAGTGTTATTGAATGGGATAAAAATATCAAAAATGAAAAGGGAAATTGGCTACTTACCGCAATACCCTAATTTTTTTCATTGGATGACAGCGCGAGAAACCCTTATGTTTATGGGGCAACTTTCAGGGATGAAAAAAGAAGCATTGTCAAAGTCGATACCAAAAATTTTGGAGAAAGTTGGATTAAGTGGGGAAGAAGATTCGAAGGTGAGTACCTTTTCTGGTGGAATGAAACAAAGACTCGGTATTGCACAAGCATTACTGCATAAACCGGCGCTTATTGTCATGGATGAGCCAGTATCCGCATTAGATCCAATAGGTAGAAGGGAAGTATTAAATCTCATTGAAGAAATAAAAAAAGATACGACTATTTTATTATCAACCCATATATTGAGTGATGCAGAAGAAATCTGTGAACGATTTGTCATGATTAAAGATGGAACAAAGATAGAAGATACAACAATTACTGAGCTTTTACAACGTAATAGCGAAAATAAATTAATCATTGAAATTACAGCTAAAGATCGAGAGTGGATTGACGTTGTAAAAAATTTGCCTTATGTGAAGGATGTAGAAGTGATTGGACTTAAAGTCAAAGTGAAGGTTGAAAGTATCAAAATAAATAAAAATATGTTACTGCAAAATGCACTCGAACATAAAGTGGACATCGTTAAGTTTGAAATAAACAACGATACTTTAGAAGAAATTTTCTTGAAATTGGTGGTGCAAAAATGAATAACTCAATGATATTGATAAAAAAAGAATGTGTTCAAATGTTACGTGATTTTAAGATCATTTGGCTACCAATTGTTTTTATATTTTTAGGGGCAACACAGCCAATAGTAACGCATTACTTACCATCCATTTTAGGAGCATTAGGTGGAGGGCAGGGAATTACCATCGATCCAAGTATGACATCACAAAAAGGAGGCGAAGTATTAGCGAGTACTTTGGGGTCTCAGTTTGATCAGCTCGGACTTATGATTCTAGTGATTTCTATGATGGGTGCTATTCAAACAGATAAAGCTAACGGTATGTTGGCCTTTATTTTAACGAGACCTGTTACGGTTACTTCATATATAGTGGGGAAAATAGTATCAAATTATGTAATAGTAGCGCTTAGTGTAATGATTGGATACTTTACCTCTTATCTATATACAAACTATCTTTTTACTGTTGTTCCGTTTTCGCACATGATTACTGGATTACTATTTTATTTAATTTGGGTTCTTTTTATCGTATCTTTCACAACAATGATAAGTGCTATTTTTCACAGTCAAGGTATTATTGCACTAATTTCAATTGTTGTTCTTTTAGCTTGTAGAATAATCGTCGGTTTGAGTCCAATAATAGATCAAGTTAATCCAGCCAGTATGAGTAAACACGCAATGGAAACGTTAGTCACAGGGGGAGTGAATGCAACTGCAATGGTCAATGTACTACTAACGATTATTTGGATCTTATTGACACTCTTCGTGACAAATTATTGGATTGCTAATAAAAAATTCACGTATGAATAAGAAAAGAATAATCGTGATGAGGGGATTTATTAAAATAAATACCCCAATAAGAAGAAGCTTCCACTACTGTGGAAGCTTCTCTAAATGATGTGCAATATCAATATACATATTTGAGTAGACTGAATGTATTTCATTACTTGGCGTAGCGTTAGAAGAGAAGTGGACAATGACCATATTTGCTTTCGGATCGATGTAAAGTGTTTGTCCGTAACTACCTAACACTTCAAAAGCACCTTGTTCATTGTGCGGAATCCACCATTGATTATGATAAGAAATGGAAGCTCCAGGGCCAACTGCAAGTTCACCTTCTTGGACATTTTTTATATCTTTAGTAATAGAAGAAGGGAGAATTTGTTTTCCATTATATTCCCCGTTGTTTAATAGTAATTGCCCGAATCTAGCCATATCTCTAGCAGTTGCATTTAAACCAGCGCTAGCTTGTTCAACTTTTGTTTCATCGGTGACATAATAAGCATTTTCTTCCATACCAATTTGAGACCATATGCGCTCGCTAACATTTTCAGCTAATGATTTACCCGTGATAGTTCGAATAACCCAAGCGAGTGTTTCGGCTGATCCGTTATCGTAAGAAAAATCGGAACCAGGCGTTGCAGTTTCTTCTGCTTCTCGTAACATACCATAAATTTTCATCGGACCGTCGTAGTTTTTACCTCTAGGTAAAATATTGCTCGCTAAATATAGTTGTGCATCTTGATTTTCTAACGCTGGATGTTCGTATCCGTGAGTAGGGTATTCTACAGAAACTTGCATGTCCATTAATTGCTGAAGTGTGGCATTACCGAACGGTGTATTTTTTAATTCTTTTATATATGCGTCAGCTGTTTTTTCTAAGTCAATACGATTTTCTTCAGCGAGAGATTGTATAATTGCACCGGTAAAAACCTTTGCTAATGACGCCATGCCATGAGGTTCACTCTCGTTATATCCATTGAAATATCGTTCATAAACAAGTTGTCCATTATGTACAACGACAAAAGCATCCGTTTTGTTATCGTCTAAAAGTTTTTTTAGAGGAGTTGTATTTCCAAATCTCCGCTCCACAGCAAAATCGTCTAAGTTTTGTGATGCGGTAGAGAAGTGGGAAACGTGATCCGGGTTATTATTTACCTCGTTAATTAAAGTGAATTCTTTCATATGTGTGTACGACCAACGTAAGTAAGGATCATCTAACCAATTTTTTTTCGTCACGTTATTTTTTGATGGGATTGTTTTATTATGTTTGAAGTATGTAAAAACGAGCCCTGTAATTACAAATATGAATGTGATTATGAGTAAGAGTAGGGGAGATTTTTTAAGTTTCATATCGGTCCCTCCTTTTTTATTTCTATTATAAGTATACGCTTCTATTAAAAGAAATACAAAATAAGGAAAGTAAACGGGGAAGTTTACTTTCCTTATTCATGTTAAGCGGAAACTTTTCCATCTGTATGCTGTTTCTTGAATTTTTGTTTTCGTCCGTGTAATCCATAATATAGAAGTAAAGTGAAGGCAACGATAATAGCTGCGATAAAATACATATTATGGTAACTGGATTTCGCTGCGACGATACCTAAAATGAAAGAACCAAAGCCAATACCACTATCAAAGAATGAGAAGTAAGTAGCTGTCGCAGAACCACGTCGGTGGTTTGGAGCGGCAGAAATCGCAATCGTTTGGAAGCTAGGAATTAATGTCCCATAGCCTAAACCGATTAGCATACCTGCGCCAAGGAACCAAAATGAAGTTTGTGCTTGGCTTAAAATAAACATTCCAATTGTGAAAATAATGATAGCAGGGTAAACAAGTACATTTTCACCGAAGCGATCAAAAATCTTTCCTGTAAATGGACGAGAAATTACAACAACAAGTGCGTATACAATAAAGAAGTAACTAGCAACTTCTCCTAAACCGATCTCTTTTGCATAAATAGGAATAAAGGATAAAATGCCACTATAAGAAAAGGCTAAAACAAATCCTGTCAGAGCGATCGGAATAGAGGATGGTTCAATTAAGTCCTTCCATTTCATTTTTTCTCGTTTTTGTTTGTTCACTGGTGCTTCATGTGGAATATTTACAAGTAGTCCTAATAAAAATGCAAGCAATGAAAATACGGAACAAACGATAAATAGTACAGTAAATGAAAAATGAGAAATAATTGTTAAACCTAAAAAAGGACCAATTACCATCGGCAGACTCATGAATACGCCGAAATAGGCAAGTGCTTCGCCTCGTCTATGAGCTGGCGCCACATCTGTGACAATCGTACCAGTTGCTGTCGTTGCCATACCGAACCCAATACCATGTAAGAAGCGAAGGGCAAGTAATAAAAATAAACTTTGCGCACCGAAATACATAACAGTAGCAGCTAAAAATAATGAAAGTGAAATAAATAATATTTTCTTTCTTCCTAAATCATCGAGCCATTTACCTGTAAATGGTCTACATAAAACAGATGAAATAAGAAAAACAGTTGCAACTAAACCAATTTCCTCAGGTTTTCCTTTTAGGCCGTCTATTACATAGACAGGCAGAGTAGTCATAAGCATGTAAAATGTTAAGAAGAGAAATAGACTACTAAAACAAGTTCCGAGGAAATCCTTCGTCCAAAGTTTCTCACTTTGCATCGTCATCCCTCCAATTTAATCTAAATTTTTAATAATTTGTTGTAACACTTCAAATGCTTGATGTAAATCATCTTCGTTAATATCTTCTAGTGTTTTTTCTTCGAAAGTATCAACTTCTTCTTGCCATACCGGAATCATTTTTATCGCTGTCTCTGATAAAGAAATGAGCTTCTCACGACGATCTTTTCCTTCTGTACGAATAATCCAGCCCATCGTTTCCATACGTGTTAACGTACGAGTCATCGTTGGTGATTCAACATTTAAGTACTGGCACAATTCTGTTTGCGTACAAGAACCGGTTTGATTAATGCGGAAAATAACAGCCCATTGCGCACTGAATAGCCCAGTTGGAGATACGCGTTCATTAAATTTCTTTGTGAATTTTCGAGAAGTCTGGCTGACAATGTGAAAAAAATGTTGTTTTTCGTCCATGTATTTTGATCCTTTCAAATTAGTTACCTAGCTAACTATATACTTTTTCATTATAATTGTCTAGTAATAGACATGTTGATTTATGTAAAAATTTCGTATAGGTTTTATGTTGCGAACGTATATTCTGCATGCTATTCTTTAAGTAAGTAAAGAATTTTCTTTCTATTAAAAAGAATGGGGGAACTTGTGATGATTAAGCCTGCAACAATGGAGTTTGCTTCACTATCGAACGGAGAAACGATTGCGTATCAGGAAGTTGGAAGGCAAAATGCAGAAATTCTTGTACTCATTCACGGAAACATGACATCGTCACAACATTGGGATTTAGTAATTGAAAAGCTGCAAGACCGATACCATATTTACGCTCTTGATTTAAGAGGATTTGGACAATCAACATATAATCAATCGATAGATTCATTACAAGACTTTGCAAGAGATGTAAAACTATTTATTGATCAATTAAAACTAGAGAAATTTTCATTAATGGGCTGGTCAATGGGTGGTGGTGTTGCGATGCAATTTACAGCGAATCATCCAACTTTTGTTGAAAAGTTAATTTTAGTAGAATCAGTAGGCATGAAGGGATATCCAATTTTTAAAAAAGATATAAACGGGCAACCGATCGTATCAAGTTTAGTAAAGACGAAAGAAGAAATCGCGCAAGATCCCGTACAAATTGCTCCAGTGCTAGATGCGATAAAAAATATGAATAAATTATATTACCGTACAGTATGGAATCTATTAATATATACACATAATCAACCGGAACCGGATCGTTACGAAAAGTATTTAGACGATATGTTAACGCAACGTAATTTCGTGGATGTAAATTATGCGCTCATTACATTTAATATTTCGGATGAACATAACGGGGTTGTAGAGGGAAATAAGCAAATTCATCATATTAAAGCTCCAACACTCGTCATACAAGGTGACAGAGATTATGTCGTACCGCAAGTAGTCGGTGAGGAATTAGCAAAACATTTGCCGAATGCAGAGTTGAAAGTGTTAGAGGATTGCGGTCATTCGCCGTTTATTGATTGTTTAGATGTATTTATAAAACATGTAGAGGATTGGTTAGAAGAGAAATAATCCCCGAAATGATAAGTATTGCATATACTATAACATTGTAGGTAAAAGGGGAGATTATCCATGCATCATCCGTTCTTAATTGCGCATTCGCCATATAATCATCACTTATATACAAAAATAATGATAGCTCCGATGTATATGCAAGTTTCATCAGCTGTAGTTCCTTTACAAATGCAATACCCGCAGCCACCAATTGCTCATGCACAGCAATACGTGTATGAAACTGCTTTTTATAAACATCCGTATTTCAAGCAATTCCATAACAATGTGAAAGCGCAAGTATGGGAAGGATAAGAAGCTAAAAGATTCATTCTTTTAGCTTCTTTTTTATTCATAATATTCGTACACGCATTTGGAGAAACAGTTTATAATGAAAAGTGGAAAGCGTGAGAAGGAGAGGGAAAAGGATGTCGATGCGTTTTACTTTTTGGATTATGGTTGGAATTGTAGCAATCTCGGGTTTGTCACAAGGGATGCTTTTACCGGCCATTGCAATGATTTTTGAACAAGAAGGGGTAAGTTCAAGTATTAACGGTATTCATGCGACGGCATTATACATTGGGATATTAGTTATTTCACCGTTTCTTGAAAAACCGATGCAAAAGTTTGGAATGAAGCCAATTATCGTTATTGGTGGGTTTCTCGTTATTATTTCATTATTCTTTTTTACACAAACTTTTTCATTTTGGGTATGGTTTATTCTTAGATTTCTAGTTGGAGTCGGAGATCATATGCTTCATGTCGGAACACAAACATGGATTACGACAACATCAGACCCGAGTAAAATAGGGAGACAAGTATCGATATACGGTGTATTCTTCGGAATTGGTTTTGCCGTTGGTCCGTATTTAGCAAACACTGTGCAGTACGGTCTTGCAACGCCATTTATTATATCTACTATACTTTGCTTAATAGGTTGGCTATTATTACTTCCAACGAAAAATGCATTCCCGGCGCAAGATGAAAGAGAAGTGAAGAGTGAATCATCATTTTCTCGTTATAAACAAGTTGTTGGATTAGGTTGGATTGCATTACTAGGACCACTTGCATATGGCGTACTAGAAGCAATGTTAAATAGTAACTTACCAGTATACGCGCTTCGTAAAGGATGGTCTGTATCAGATGTATCCTTCTTATTACCAGCGTTCGCAGTTGGGGGCATTATTACACAAATTCCACTCGGTATATTAAGTGATAAATACGGAAGAGATCGTATTTTAACGTGGACGTTCAGCGTAAGTACGGGCATTTTCCTACTTGCAGCAGTATTTGATCACTATTACTGGATCGTCTTTGCCTGTATGCTGTTAGCGGGTATGGTCATTGGATCATGCTTCTCACTAGGTCTTGGATTTATGACAGATTTATTACCGAGACATTTACTACCAGCAGGTAATATATTATCTGGAATCGCCTTTAGTTTAGGAAGTATTATGGGACCTGTATTAGGAGGCGTATTTATAGAAAAAATACAGTATACAAGCTTTTTTATTGCGGTTATGATTATAATGGGAATTCTCGCAATGGTATATATGGTCTACATGAAGAATCAATTCGCATCAAGAAAAATAGAAAGTAGGTTAGGGCATGACAAAACAACCTAATAAAAAGAAATTTGAAGTACTCGAAAACGAAACAATTACAGACTGCTTAGCACGTATGGAACAAGAAGGCTATGCACCGTCTCGTCGTATGGAAGAACCAATCTTTCATGAAGTGAAGAAAAACGGCAAAACAGAAGTAGAACCGTGCGGTAGAAAGATTGTCTTTGAGGGGAAATTGAAGTAATACGTTATATAAAAAGAATTTGCTTTTGGGTACAAACAAGATAAAACATAAAGTCACATAAGAAAACGCTATTGATTCCAATATCAATAGCGTTTTTATTTTTAACAAATATATAGATCAAAATGAATTTCTGCTTGAATGGAACTAACAAAATCAATAATGTTTTTTTGTAAATACATCGCGGGTGATTCGTTATTCTCCACTTGCATTACTACCATAAAAAGAAACTCTAAACTATACTTCTTCTTGAGATGTTTTAATTGCTCTGTTTTTCCTTCAAGGGATTTTAGAATAACTTGCAACTGATTATTTATATCGTATGATTCTTGATAGCCGGTGCTGAAAGTCCAATTAGTTTCTTTTCTATATAGGGTTTTGGTGGATACAAGATTCGGATTATCACGTTTTGCAACAACATCACCTTTTTTATAAGTTCTTGTAGGCTCGATACTTAGGGCGTCGGTAATTGCTTCAACAGGGAATATATTACCCGTTGCACTAAAATAAGCCATAACTTTTGTTTTATCCAGAATGGCTCCTCCTCTATTATTAAGATGTTAATTTTATTACATTATAAAAATTTACGAATGTAAATAGAATTTTTATCCTGCTATTTGTGGGCAGCAAAGCTTCTAATGGGAGAAAAGTAGGTGAGAGCCAATTTTTCATAAAAGCTCACTAGTTCCATTGTATTGAATTCCGGCGTTGAGGCATTAGTTAAAGATGGATACCTATACATTTGTAGGACAGAACAATTATACAAAAGTAGGATGCTTAAAAATATAAATATTTGTATGATAAAAACAAAATATATTTTAAAAATCAGAATGTAGAGGAGAGGGAAATATATAATGATACAAAGCATATATGAAACTCATTTACATGTAAGAAATTTAGAAAAGGCGATAGATTTCTATCAAAATAAGTTAGGCTTAACAGTAGCAAAAAAACTATCAAAAGACGAGTTGCGTTCTTTTGGATAGGCGAAAATAAAGAGCAAATGCTCGGATTATGGGAAGTACATACGAATGAAGAGTTTGAGACGAAACACTTCGCTTTTCGTGTAGATTTAGAGTTTTTAAAGATTTCTAAATTATGGCTAGAGAAGCGTGGAATAGAGGTAGTAGGGAGTCAAGGGAAAGGAAATCGAGAACCAATTGTCCAAAGGTGGATGCCAGCTGCAAGTGTATATTTTCTAGATTGTGATGGAAATAAATTAGAGTTTATTTCTATGTTACATGATGATCCAGATGAATTAGAATATGCAACGTATTTAAGTGAATGGGATGCGGAGCATCAAGAAAAATAAAGTTTAAACAGTAGGAGTTATATAGTTTTGGATTATATTAAATAGATAGAGACAAATAAAATCCCTCAAGAAAAAGCACGTTCTTGAAGGATTTTTTATGCTTTATATATTTTATATTGCTTGTAACTTATTAATTGAATTTATTTTTAGATATTTCAGCGCGTTGAATATAACCATCAGAGAAGCTGAAATAAAGAGAATAGCTTCCTCGATTATATATAAAGCCTTCACTAGTCATATCCTCTCCGATTCCATCTGGCTCACCAAACCACTCTTTTAATTCATTAATAGTGATATCCATTTTCACTGAAATATATCTAGCGTCCGAAGGGTACATGTCAATATTATAATCGCCGTATACCGCTATATTAGGTGCATCACATTCTGTACATGATGCTTGCTTCCAAACATCAGGCGCTCCAAATTCTTTTTTCACTTCAGATATATCTTTACCTAGTGCATCTAATTTAAATGGACCAAACGTCCCATTCTGTAAAGCTGTTGTTAACATTTGTTTCATTTCTTCTTTTGTATTGATGTTGAAATTATAAGATCGGTTCTTTGCTATTGCATTATAGAAAAATTGTGCATATTGCTCACGCTTCACAATCATGTTGCCATTAAAATTACCTGATTCGTCACCTTGTGCTATACGGTTACTACGCACTGCATTTACAGATTCATAGGCCCAATGACCTTTTGGTACATCTTTAAAGCTCCCTTGTCCTTTTGATTCTAAATGAAATGCTTTTTGTAACACTACTGCCATTTCATATCGAGTTAATACATCATCTGGACGAAATGTACCTGATCCATCACCTTTCATAATTCCAGCTTGCGCAATGGCTTTAATATCCTTTTCAAACATATGATTTGTAATGTCCCTAAACATATTCGCCTGTTTATCATCTGCTATTAAACCTAAATGTCGATTGACTAAAGAAGCTACCTGTCCTCTAGTAACATTGTCCCCAAAACCAAATTTCCCATTTCCGTATCCTTTATAAATTCCTGCTGACGCTAAGTAATCGATAGCATCTTTTGACCAGTGGTCCTTTGGTACATCTGTAAATACAACGTTCGCATTGCTAGCTACCTTATAGCTATTTTCATTACCGTTTGTTTTCGTAGTTGTTTCTGCATTTACTGTACCTACCATCGTTGTAGTTGCTAATGCTGCAGTGATTATGAAACCGAAAAATTTTTTAGCTTTGCTTGTTTTCTTGCCCATTTGCGCAAGCCTCCCCAGTTTAATTTAACTTTATTAAATATACGTATTACACATTTAATATAACTAAATGCATGCATCGTGATTATAACATATAAATTATAATTATTGGTCATTTATTTCCGCAATATGGATAAATTTTGATAATATAACTGAAAATATAATATTTGGATAATGGATATTCAGCTCTATTTAATAATGGTATATACAGTAAAACATTCTGCTTTCCAATCTGTAATAGAAAACAGAACGTATATTTGGTATAATCGAAACATACTATATGAAACGATGTACATGAGTTTGACATTTACGTAATAAGGTAAGTACTACATAATAATAACTACGCTATAGAATTCAGTTCATGTTATACAAATCAATCGTTAGAAAGGAAAAGAAGTAATGAATCAAATTTCATTTGAAGATTTATTTGAAGAAGAAAACAAACCAGAAAAGGTGGAGGTAGCTGATATACCAGTACCTTTATCGCCATTGCAAAAAGATATATTGGAATTAGTGGATTCTGAAGAAATAAGTACACTTGAGCTATGTGAACAATTAATACGATCCGGCAAAATATCAGATGAAAGATTCACAACGAATAAGCCGAAAGCATATGGACAAGTATGCTTAGTATTAGAAGATTTTGTTAAAGAAGGAAAGCTTATTTTTGTCAAAAGCGATGAGAAAAGAGATAGGGTTTATAAATTAAAAGAAGAAGTTTCTAACATATAAGTTGTCCAGAGGTAAATGAATGTTTTCTAAGAAGAGAGTTCAGTAGTCAAAGAAAAAGGTGGTATCAATCAAGAAAGATTGATACCACCTTTTTCTTTTTTAACATCTTACATACTTACGTTTGAAACCAAGTCTGCCTCTATCAAGTTCTTTCTGAATACTTTCGGAAGCATTTAGCAAACTGCTTTTTTTATTATCACGTTTTACTTCAACTATACCAACTTCTTTTGCAATCTCGACTGCCTTTTCGTGTAGTGGCACATATGAAATTGCTACAGTGTTTAGAAAATTATTCATAGCGGATTTTGTTCGTTCTGGTGAATCATGGATCGTATTTTTTACCATTTCAAGCATAGTGGAAATTTTGCTTTCAGAAAACTCATTGTCTTTGCGATTTCCTAAAAGCCAGCAGTAGCAACTCCAGCCCGCTGACATTCGTAGCTCGTCTCCACTTGCAATCCATTTATCAGCAACATCTTGTGCAATATTTGATTCTGATAAAGTTACTGCCACCACATAATCGGACAACATATAAAAATATGCTCCGTCTATCCAGCGATCAAAATCAGACTCACTCATAGCTTTCGGGTCTGCAATAATGCCTGCAAAATACATAGCATCGTAGTTGCCTGTCGCATACAGTTCTTCAGCTAACTCTTGGTTTAATTTTATTTTTTTAGCGATTGGTTTCATAGCGCCTGTAGCTACGCCGAAAACTGGCTCGTGCGCACCGTTAGATATGTATATTTTTTTCGTTCTTTCCTTACCGAGGGATTCAAGCTCTTGCATAACTGTTTTTAAATCCATAGCTGTGCACTTCCTTCCTTCATATAAAAATCATTTTAATTGCGATCATCTAGTTTAAATTTTTTATCATGTCTTCCATACTTCCTAATTTTAAATCTTATGTGAGTAGGATGTCTACTTTCTGTAATTTATCGATAATTCAGTTATTGATTTTGAAATTCTAGCTATCTATAATTGTAAGGGTACTATATGAAAGTAGACGGGAAGGAAATACAGAAGTATAGCTTTTTACATAGATTGTTGGGATGAAAATAATATTTTATCTTTGGCTCTTTCTCGGTATTATCATGTTATTATTTGGAAAGGGGATAAATGGAATTTAAAGTTAAACATGTGAGGTTGGTTATAAGTGATAAAGAAATTTACTAGAGTAGTATTAACTGCAATTATGCCAATTGGTATGATTGCGGGTTGTGGAAATACTGAAAAAACTGAAGCAAAAGAGCCGAAAGCGGTACAATCGGAGAAAAAGGATTATACGGATTACTCGTATGGAAGCAAAGGTATAGTAGTAAGCGGCAAAGCGAAAGAGCGTCAACAATACGAGGTTGGATATATGGATGACAATAAGTTAATTGGAATTGATGAAAATATTGAGGATTGTATTATTTTAGATAATAAAGATGAAGCAGGTCTCGTTTGGAAACAAATAGAGCGTGGGTCTATTATTGAAGTGCAATATGGTAAAGACCGCAATGATATTGTAGGCGTACAATTAGTAGGAGATCGTGAGCCATACGAAATTAGTGATAAGTTTGATCGGAATACGATAAACGAGATTGTCGAAAACGTTAAAGGGAATTTGTAATAGATGTACTTCGCTAGTATAGGATTTATTATTATAAAATGATGAATCGCATATGTGAAAATTTAGAATCAACGGCATTTTTTATATGAAAATGCCGTTGATTTGTGTTAAAAAGTAAATGCTATTCTATAGTCTTGTAGAAAAACACGTATGAAACATAAATGAATTATTCTTCTTTTAGCTGTTATGATCGCCGTAAGGTTATTATCCAAAATAAAAGAGCACAAGCACTAACAGATACACCTAATATGCATACTCCATCCCAACCATATTTTGCATACGTATTTGTTGAAAGAATTGCACCTGTTGCACTACCGATAGAGTAAAAAATCATGTAACTGGCAGTGAGTCGACTTCTCGCTTCAGGACGCACTGTGAAAAGCATACTTTGATTGGTGACATGTACAGCTTGCACCGCTAAATCTAAAAGGATAATTCCGAAAATTAGTAATAATAGAGAATGGTTAATAGATTTAATTAGGAGCCATGAAAGTACTAATAATGATAAGGCTATGCCAGTTGTTCTTTGTCCGAATCCTTTATCAGCTAATTGTCCAGCTTTAGTAGC
Organism: Bacillus cereus group sp. N6; assembly: GCF_016483705.1. Lineage (NCBI taxonomy): Bacteria > Bacillati > Bacillota > Bacilli > Caryophanales > Bacillaceae > Bacillus > Bacillus cereus group sp. N6. The sequence goes on along the minus strand of NZ_JAEHBI010000036.1, from coordinate 12,092 downwards.
AGCTAATGCACCTGCAACTCCAGCAAGGCCGAATGCGCCAATAGCTGTATGAGATAGATTATGTGGTGTAGCACTTAGAGGTAATACTAAAGAAGTCCATAAAATACTGAATGAAGTAAAAATGAGAAATGCTAGTATTCCGCGAACGCGTAAAAGTCGTTCTTCTACAAATAATAAGAGAACAGAGTGTATTAATTTTCGGTAAGACATAGTTGTCACTTTTTTTAGTTCAAGAGTTGGTAAGTTCCGGTGTAACAAAACAGTTACGAAGAGTAAAAGAATAGCGGAGGTGAGATAAACGGATCGCCATCCAGCTAAATCTGTTAATGTGCCTGCAAATGTACGAGCAAGGAGAATACCTATTACAACGCCACTTGTAACGAAACCTACTATGCGTCCACGTTCTGCTGGATTAGCTAAAATTGATGCATATGCGACGAGTGTTTGCGTAACCGTTGCAAGAATACCTACTAAGGCCATACCTATAAAAAGTACGGTGCTTGAGGAAGCGCACCCGATTATAATTAAAGCGAAAACAGATAAAAGCATTTGGAGAATTATTATTTTCTTTTGGTTTAATAAATCACCAAGTGGAACTAATAAAAGTAAACCGAGTGCATAACAAACTTGAGTAATAGTAATTACAATACCGATAGTGGAATGACTCATCTTAAATTCATTTGATAAAGAATCAAGTAGTGGATGAGCGAAGTATATATTTGCTACAGCCATCCCACAAGCGATTGCGAATAATAGAGTCATATAGCGAGACATGGTTGCATGAACAGGTGAATGTATCTGAGTGTGAGTATGTTTTAGAATGGGCATCATTTTTTCTTTACTATTCATAAAAACAGCTCCTTTTTGCATTACTTACAAATAATGTACCGAACGGTATGTTATTTGTAAGTAAAATATAATCTTGAAGAAACATATATGTCAAGTTTATTTTGAGTTAATTATAATTTTTTTGACATGTCGTTTATAATCTAATACGATATATAACATACTGATTGGTACATAAATGACGATGTGTAATCTTAATAACTAGATATAGAAAGGATATGGTTTTAAATGGCACGACTACGCGAATTTGATGAAGAAAAAGCTTTGGATGCTGCTATGCAACTTTTTTGGGAGAAGGGATACGCAGCTACTTCATTAAGCGATTTAACTGCAAAAATGGAAATACAAAAGCCGAGTTTATATTCAGCCTTTGGTGATAAAGAGGGTTTATTTGAAGCGGCATTAAGGAGATACACAAATTTACATGCGGCTAATATACGAACAAAACTTCAAAACGAACAATCTGTAAAAGGAGCAATTCGGACGTTTTTTGAAAATATGGTGGAAGAGGAATATAAAAAAGAGTTCAGTAAAGGTTGTTTTTGTATTAACACAATGGTTGAACTTGCTTCTCATAATGAAAAATTTGAAGTACTGACTAGAGAACATCAAATGTATCTTGCAGTTATTTTTCAAGAATTAATTACGAAGGGAATACGATCAGGTGAACTGCAAAGTGATTTGAACGCTAAAGCATTAGCGCAAACATTAGTCACGTCCTTAATTGGATTAACAGTGTTAATGAAATCACGTCCAGAACGTTCCGTTATAGAAAATTCGATATCGATAATAGTATCGTTAGTAAAATGATCTTTGGGTGAGGTGTTAATCAGCAAATTAGATATTAAGAAAGTCGATTCCTTATTAAAATAAGAAATCGACTTATTATAATTATTTATTTTGTAAGTTGTCTTTCCAAAAATTATAGCTATTATCAATAACGTTTTTTAATTTGAAATAGTTTTCCCAAGTATCTTGCACATGGTAGAGAGTTTCGCCTTCGTCTATAAAAACATCACTGTAATCATTTATATATTTCCAGTCCTCGTCATGGTTAAAGTAGTACTTTGCGAATTGGTTGCCCTCATCATTTAACATGTCGTCTGCTAAAACGCCATCCCAGTTCATATAAATTTCTGTGCCAGTCATTTGTTTAAGTTTAAACTGATTAATTTCGTCTTGAGACTCTTCTTCAAATTCTTCACTAAATAAATTATGTTCAAGTATCCATCCTAAAAACATACCAGTATGTACAAAAGCTTGATCAATTGGTAAGTCCTCAGGGAAATCACCTTGATAATGGTACTTCGCTTTATCATAAACGATCGTATTTAACAATTAGGTCATCCCCTTTAATGTATAATCTAATAAACTTGTATGGTTTGTTTTAATATTTCAACTATGTTTTCAAGCCATTCTACCGGTGTGATTTCTAGCCCTTCAAAATATATCCCATCTGCTGAATATCGAATGTACGCTTGTTTTTCTTCAATGCTATAATCATTTTTTAGAAATTTAGATAGAAAAGCAATAGAGTCTTGTAAATATTCCTTGTGTGCCTCTTCTAATAATTCTTTAAGTGCTTCTTCGTAGAAAGTATCTTGATGGAAAGTGCCAGCTAGAAATTGGAAAACTTCATCATCTTCCATATTTTCTATTCGTAGCATACTCATACTCATCCTCCTTGTTTCGTATGTAGTGATATTTCACAATTAATTAATCTAGAATAATTAATTGTGAAAATAAACTTTCTATGTCTTTAGCATCTTTCTTGAAAAATTTAAGTATGCGTGCCATAACGTAGTAATTTTCCCCGCCACGCTCTGATACTAGAACATTCTTTTCGTTTTCTTTTGTCACTTCATTTTCTAATACAGAGTAGATGTGTTTGAAATCACCTTTTTCAAATACTACACAACATGTTAATAATGCTATGCTGTAGTAATAGCCAATAACATCATACATAGCAAATTGATTGTTTGGCATTAAATCTAATTGGTAAGAGTGTACTGTATTGGCAACGAGTCTAGTTATTCCTTCAGATTCAATAAAAGGTTTCATACGTAAGCAGTGATTTTTATTTAGTGGTGCATGAGCAAAAGATTTTAACTTATTAACTAGTTTCTTTACAATTTTTTGGTCTTCTTCATTTAATGTATCAATATTAGTGAGTAAAATATGAGCAATTTCTTTCATATAAAAACTCCTTTCAATGTAAAAAGATGACAACTATATTATAACGAAAAATTGAAAAGCTTAGTATTTTCAAATAGGGAAATTACATTAAATCAGGATCTAATTAATAGATACATAGTATTTATGAAAAAACGTAAAGGTCCTTCTTGGTGAAGAAAATCAGTAAAAGGTATCCTAATCTATTTTTTGAGAAGTAGTAGTGTGTAAGGGGATAAGTGTTTTTGACGGCAATTGCAATTGGTTATAAAATAATGTCTGTTAAGGGAGTTTATAGAAACTATCATTCACCTGCTGGGGGTAAAATGAAGTGTTTATAAAAAGGCGAAATAAACATATTTTTATACATAGTAGATTCATAGTCTTTCACTAATGAGAAAATAAAGGGAGGTTGAGATACTTACACGAACAGTGTAGGGTATCGATTACAGCAATGAAAAAGATAATTAAAAAAAGAGTAGTTGCACTATCAACAAGTTTAGTAATGTTAGGGAGTGCACCTTTAGCGATATCAGCAGAAGAGAGCAAAAACCTTCAAACGGATCAACTTCGTATCGCACAAGGGGAACGTGGAACGAGCGGATTAAGTTATTCGAATTTCAATCTAGAAACTCCAGATCACATGCAAATTAACGAAGCGGAAGTATCAGAGAATGAGAAAATTCTTCTAGAAGAATATAAGCATAAACATGATGAAACAGAAGAACTAAATAAAATGAAGGAAGCTAAAAAAGGTCAAGTAGCAGAAGATGAAGCTATTTCAAACATTGAAAAGGCATTTGAACATGTAGACGGTAAAAATGATGGCTCTACTCGTGAAATGAAGCCGGTTGAAAAGCCAAGAGCCATTCAGTATAGTGCATCGATGACTACAAAGAAATATGGAACACTTGCAGGTACTCCATTTGTAGAGTGGATTGTTCCAGCAGGAAACCCTGATATTCGCCCTGCTAATCCGATGAAAGCACGCTACATTACAATTCATGAGACTGCAAACACAGCCCGTGGTGCGAATGCTGAAAATCATGCGAAATATTTGTATAAACAAGCAACGGAAGGTACGTTCCGAACAGCTTCATGGCATTTTACTGTAGACGACAAACAAATTTATCAGCACTTACCAACAAATGAAAATGGATGGCATGCAGGAGATGGCGATGGCTCAGGAAATAGAGAGTCTATTGGTATCGAAATTTCAGTTAACCAAGATGGAGATTACAATAAAGCGTTAGAGAATGCAAAACGACTTGCAGGTTATTTAATGAACAAAGAAGGTATTAGTGCGGATCACATTTACAGGCATCAACAATGGAGCGGAAAAAACTGTCCTGATATTTTAATTTCTCGTGGGAATTGGACTGGCTTCGTACAAGGTATTCAATGGTATGCAAATGTTAATGCGCAAATTGACTCGCCTTTACAAGAAAGAGATGAGCTATTTGATTCAAATGAATATAATCCAGCTGAACCTAATATGGAGCTTGTAGTGAATGGTGACGGTATAAACGTACGTAGTGGCGTAGGACTTGAGCATCATATTGTTCGTAAAGCTTCAAACGGAGATCGTTACAAAGTGTTAGCAGTTAAAAATGGTTGGTATAAAATAGGAAATGGAGAGTGGATTTTCTATAATCCAAGTTGGATTAAAATTAACTACAATGTACCAAAAGAAGAAGTACAGAAGCCAAAAGATGATATTACAGGTGGATGGTTTGAGGGACATATTCGTAAACTACACAGTCTAGGTATTATGAATGGAGAAGGAAATGGTGTATTTGCGCCTTATCGTAATGTAACGAGAGCTGAGTTTGCGACATTAATCTCAAATGCTCTTAAACTACCAGAAGGAAATAAGTCATTTGTAGATATTAACGAAGCGCATTCATCACTTCATGACGGTATTAAACGTAGTGCAAGTGCAGGAATTATTAGCGGTCGTGGCGGAGGGATTTTTGACCCAAATGCGCCAATTACTCGTGAAGAAGCATCTATCATGATTGACAACGCATTACAGTATAAAGGTGTTACAGGTGAATTAGTCGCATTACCATTTAGGGATAAACATTTGATCACATATAAACAGCCTGTTCAACGATTATACAGCTTAAAGGTAGTTACTGGTGTTGGAAATAATGAGTTTAATCCTAAAGGTACAACAACTCGTGGCGAGGCAGCTGCTTTTTTAGTGAAGATGTTAGACTCTATGCAAAAATAAAAATGGTATGTAAAAGTTTGTACTGATGCAAGAAAAAGTAATAAGGATGTTAAAGGAGCTATCCAAAATGAAAATTTGGAACAGCTCCTTTTTATTTTAGCCCCTATGAAGCCCCTTCCAAGCCCCTCATAAGCACCTACCAAGTAATAAATCACTAAGAAAAAACAAAACAAAAACAACTACAAGAACAAAAAAGCGCGAAAAAATAAAACCGGCGTTGTAGTAGTTAAAAAAATTTGGAATTCAAATGCAAAAACAAAGCCCTCATTCCTATATGTATATTGAAGGGGTGAATTCTGCCTTTTTATGAATAAAAGGAGGAGGGAAATATATGGCGGTGTACCGTAATGTGCAGGTGAACTTTTGGCAAGATGAATTCATATTAGATTTAACGCCAGAGGAGCGTTATTTATATATATATTTGTTAACTGGTACGAAAACGAAGCAATGTGGAATTTACGTATTACCGAAGCGTGTGTCAGAACTGGAAACAGGCTACAGTATGGAAACTGTTGAGAAGCTGTTAAATAGATTTGTTGAATACGGAAAGAGTTTATACGATGCGGAAACGAAAGAGTTATACATACTAAATTGGCTACACTATAACCCTATTTTAAATACAAATGTAGAGAAGTGTGTGTTACGTGAGTTAAAGACTGTAAAAAATAAAGAGTTCATACATATGTTTTTACGTAAATGTTTGGAAGAAGAATGGAAGATTCCATTGTTATTGCAGCATTTTGGTATGCCAGAGGAAGAGGTTAATAGTAGTTTACAAGAAGTTGTTGAGGAGGAAGATATAGAAACGGATACTCCGCATAGTGAAGTTTATAAGTTTTACGAACAAAATATAAGTAGTCTATCCCCATATATCGTGAAGGAATTGAAGAATTGGATACAAAGACTTTCAGGAGAGACAGTACTAAAGGCACTTAAAGTTGCGTTTGAACAGAATAAGCGAACGTTTGCTTATGTGAAGGGGATTTTGAGGAATTGGTGTAAGAAAGGGCGGGGAGATTTCAGTGGAAGAAAGGAAGGAGAAGTCTGTTTACATGATCCATAGCATAAGAAAAGATGGATTTTTCCTATTCAAAAAGGTTCTTTCAAAATAGAAGCGAATAGTTTGAGAAAGGAGGGGTTATATGGAAGTCGTCATAAAGAAGAAACGAACTAGAGGGAAGAAAATTTTTATTTGGTCTAGTAGTATCGTTCTTTTGGTAGTTATTTGTACAGTGATTTTTTTGAACATATATACGCTTAGTTCTGTGCCAAAGATAGATGGGACGATAAAGCTAGAGGATTTACAACATGCTGTTCAAGTAAAGCGAGATAGTAAAGGGGTACCTCATATTAAAGCGGAAAATGTACATGATTTATATTTTTCGCAAGGGTATGTACAAGCGCAAGATCGTTTGTTTCAAATGGATTTAAGTAGAAGGCAAGCTTCTGGGATGTTGAGTGAAGTTGTAGGGGAAGCAGCTGTTGATCGAGATAAGTTGTTTCGAACGCTCGGTTTACGGCGAGCAGCCGAAGCGTCTGTTAGTCAATATGACGGGGAAGCGAAATATGCCTTGCAGTCATTTGCTGATGGAGTGAACGCTTTTATACGTGAGGCAAAAGAAGAAAAGAAATCGCCAGTTGAGTTTACTATATTAGGCTATGAGCCTGCTGAATGGTCTATTGTTGATACGTTAACGATTGGAAAGTATATGGCGTTTGATTTAGGTGGACATTGGCACGGACAGGCGTTTCGATATTGGGCGCTGAAAAATTTGCCGAAAGAGCAAGCAAATGAGCTATTTCCTACATATCCGAAAGATGCGCCTAGATTGTTAGCTGAACTGAAAAATACAAATGTGGACGTAGCACAAAGTTTTGCAAAAACGATTATTCCGCCAGAGTTTAATGGTAGTAATAATTGGGTCATAAGCGGTGAGAAAAGTGCGTCTGGTAAGCCAATCTTAGCGGATGATCCTCATTTATCTCTTGCGACGCCTTCAATTTGGTATCAATCGCAACTCGAAATGAAAGATTTACATGTGAGTGGTGTTATTTTCGCTGGAGTACCGGGTGTTATATTAGGTCACAATGACAAAATAGCATGGGGCGTTACGAATACAGGTCCTGATGTGCAAGATTTATATATTGAGAAGCGAAATCCTAATAATGAAAATGAATTTTTGTATAACGATAAGTGGGAAAAAGCTACAGTTGTTGATGAATCTATTAAAGTAAAAGGCGGGAAAACAATTCCGTATAATGTGACGGTTACGAGGCATGGTCCAGTTATTTCAGAGTTTGCGGATAAAGTAAAAGAGAAAACAAGAACAGTATTCGCTTTGAAATGGACTGCTTTGGAGCCTTCTGCTGAATTAAAGGCTGTATTAAATATGAATAAAGCGAAAGATTGGAATGAGTTTGAAACGGCACTTCAAGATTTTCATACACCAACTCAAAACTTTGTATTTGCATCAAATGACGGCACAATTGCGTATAAAGCGAATGGAAATATACCAGTGCGTAAAAAAGGTGATGGAAGTTTGCCAGTGCCAGGGTGGACAGATGAATATGAATGGGAAGGGTATATCCCATATGATCAACTTCCAAAAGTAATAAATCCAAAACAAGGGTTTATTTCAACTGCGAATAATAAAATTGTGGATGATAATTATCCGTACCATATTAGTAATACGTGGGCACAGCCATATAGGCAAATGCGTATTCAAGAATTTTTACAAGAGAAAGAAAAGTATACGGTGAAAGATTTAGAAGAGTTACAGATGGATCAAAAAAATTTATACGGGAAAGAATTTGCCCTTATATTTTTAAAAGAGTTAAATAAAGCATCTTTAAATGAAGTAGAGAAAGAAGGCGTAAAACAATTAACAAAGTGGAATTTTTACGATAGTAAAGATGAAGCGGCACCATTAATATTCCATTTGTTAATGAAAGAGATTTCGAATACGTTATTTTCAAAAGAAATACCGAAAGATGTGATGGAGTTATTTGAAGGGAAGTCACAAGTTGTTGATGAATTGATTCGAAAAGAAGTAGCGGGAGAAAACGGCGCTTGGTTTACGAAGTACGGAGGCTTCACAAAAGTTGTGCATACATCGTACGAAAATGTAATGAAGAAACTGCAGAAGGAATATGGCCCTGATGTTGCGGAGTGGAAGTGGGGCGATTACCATCAACTGGCGTTCACACATCCAATTTCAAAATCATCTAGTATGCTAGCACTACTTGCATTTAATCGTGAAAAACCAATTCCAATCGGCGGAAGCCAAGTTACCGTTCAAGCAGCGAGTTACGGAGAAAATGGTATTGTAAATCACGGAGCTTCTTGGAGATTTGTTATTGATACAAAAGATATGTCAAACGGTTATCATATTGTAGGACCGGGACAATCGGGACATTTTAGAAGCGATTGGTACCATGATCAAATAGATGATTGGGTAAATGGAACGTATCATACGACTACATTGAATACGGAGGGGATAGAGGGGAAAGTGTTAACTTTAGAGCCGAAGTGATAATATTTCCACTGATTAAAAATTATAAATTAGAATATAACCCAGTTCTTAAATGATTTTAAAAGCCTACTATCAGTTAAGTGGATAGTAGGCTATTTTATAGGATAAGATTCAATAATTTTGTTATGACAAAACAGTAAGTGTTTTAACATTTACTTATACGATAACGGGCCTTATTTACTCTGTTACAGTTGCTCATTTTTATACACCGCGAAACATTTTGTTATTCAATAATTCCAATTTCTAGAGCCTTTTGAACAGCTTCTTCTTTGTTACGGACTCCTAGCTTTGTATAAGCTGTGGAAGCATAATTTCTGACCGTACCACTCGATAAATATAACCTTGATGCTATGGTAGTGTATCGAAGGCCTTTTGCTACTAGCTGCAATATTTCTATCTCCCTAGCTGTTAGCTCATAAGCGGTTGCTTTTGATTGTGGTGTCTCTTTTTGCACATCAAACTTCTCAAATATTTTGTGAGACATTCCCTGATCAATTAGTGTCCCACCTTTGTGAATAAGACGTATCGTATTAGCTAGCTCCAACGTTTCAATAGATTTAAGTAAGAAACCATCCGCACCGTTGCGAAGCGATTCTAACGCCTGTTCGGTATCCTGAAACGTTGTAAAGATCAATACGCGGATATGTGTCCATTGTTGCTTAATCTTTTTGGTTGCTTCGACTCCATCCATGTGCTGCATATCTAAATCCATAAGTATAACATGGGGTTGAAGGCGCCCACACAAATCGATGGCTTGATTGCCATCCTCAGCCAAACCGACTACATTTAAATCTTCATATCTATCGAGTAGTGTCCTCAAACTTTCTCGAACAAATGGCTGATCGTCTACAATTAATAAACGAATAAGTCCATCTTTTATTTCAGTTTGTCGTGGTATGGTACATGTAACAAGCATTCCTTCCTCTGGCTTTGTATATACAGACAATTGACCTTGCAAGTTCATTGCCCGTTCTTTCATCGCATTCATACCGAAGCCTTCCTGCCATTCTACATTTCCTTTTCCATTATCTTGAACTTCTAATCTCGTATATTGTTGTTCAAACTGCAATGAAACTATAATTTCAGTTCCCTGTCCATGACGTACTGCATTCGTAAGGGACTCTTGTAAGCAACGAATGAATGCTATCTTCGCTTGCCGAGACAATTCATATTCCTCTCCGAATATCCTAAAACTTACATTTACTTGAGCGTGCTCCTGAAATTCGGCTCCAAGATTTTGTAGAGATTGAATTAAGGAAGGCGATTGACACGGAGAATCCATTTGATGTAGGTAACCTCTCACGTCCTCGATGCTTTTCCGTCCCATTTCAAGCAGAGAATCTAGCCTCTGATACCCATTTCAGTAGCAAGTTCGGTACGCAATGTTTCCATCCCCATAATAATAGAAGTATAAGCGTGACCAACTGTATCATGAAGCTCACTCGACAGTCTGTTCCGTTCTTCTGCCAGTGTAATGCGTTCAATCTGAGACATATATTGCTCAAGTACCGCGTTTTGTTTACGAATCGCTTCATTTTGCTTATGATTGACGATTAATAAATGGAAAGCGAAGCCCATTACATAAGCAAGTCCATAGTTGGTAACCATAATCCAATAGCTATTACTTGGCGCAACCGCATAGAAAATTCCAGTTGTTATAAAAACTGTTGTTGGAGCTGTCCAATAATAGGACAAATGCTGACTATTCGCAGCAATCAGAAAAACCGATATAAGAAATGTAACGTTAGCTCCCGGAAATAAAGAAGTTAAATATATACACAGTCCACCATATAGCAGTATTTCTGTGAACAAATAATATTTATAATTGAATAGTAAGGCTACCCATGGAACAGAGAAGGCAATAATTTCCCAAAGAATAATAATCCAAATTGGCAATGTTAAACTATCCTGAAAATCTAATGTGGTTATGGCGATAGAGACACTAACAAGTATACGGACTCCTAACATAATCCAATCGTACCAAAACCAATACTTAACCATATCTAACAAGTCATTTACCCCCTAAGTAGCCTACCTTTTTACTTCCTATATTATAAATTAATCCTTCATACATTGTTATACTTTTTAATTTTACACTGCAATTCTCTTACAGAAGGCAAACTTCTATTGATTTAGTTGCCGGATCATGCTACGTGTATAGCCCCCAATTTTCTTTGTTAAACAATCTACTATTTTAATACTTATGGCGGTAAATACTATACCCATAAACATTACAAAGAGTGACTTGGCAAACGTATCTATCTGTATGAATATGATATTCATTTCAATGTAGCGATACAGTAGTGGTGCTAACAGGAACATGAGTGGCATTACATAAAAAATGGTTGCACTAATGAGACTAAAAATGCCAATCGCAAATTTCTGCATTAACCAATAGACAGCAGACCAAGTGCGACGATCAGTAAGCACTAATTTCACCTGAGTCCAGTTCGATGTATCTATTGTTATACTTTTATCATAAGAGTCTGTTGAAATATCTGTATAAATTTTCGTCTGTATGCGCTCGAATTGGATAAAAGGTGTAGTAGTCTGTAGTACACGTATAACTAGTGGAATCCCAATTACCGTAAATGAAAGGGTGAAACTGAATAGCGGTGCTATTAGATAAAAACAAAAATAAAACAATCCTGTAACGAAAGTTAGCAATAAAAAATAACCATTCTGGATGAATCTTGATTTCATAAAGTTCATCGCTCCTATCTATGTAATAACCGAATTGTACTGCTTTTTTTGTCATTCTCACTAGTGTAAAAGTGTCATATGACATTTCTAAATGATGCTAAAAAGGGGAGAGTAACCTACTTCTGGTTAAAAAAGATGCTTATATTAATCTCCATAAAACAATCCCGCTTTAATGGGCAGTAAGACCCCCACCTGAAAATGCAGCAAAAGCAAAGAATTTAGGTGGGGGATCAACTGCCCATAAAAGTCCGATTGGTTCAACTAATAATCAGTGGGGGATGAAGAAAATCCCCACTGATTAAAGTTTCACTTTATTTAATATGAGATGGACTTGTTTTTCGAATGTGAAAAATAATATCAAATTGCTCAAGCAATGACTTATCAAAGTATGCCAATTGGTTCGGTAAGAGTCGTGCCCCTATACTTAGTAATGGTCTTTTTGCTTTAACCCATTTCTCTGCCGGTCCTTTAAGGTGACGGTTATCCAATAAAAACATTTTATATGGTACTTTTCCGAGGGTATAATGATGCTAGTCTAAATGATAGACACACCGAACAGAGAGTTTATACTAAAAACAAATAAACAAGTTCGAGGTGTCTTA
>NZ_JAEHBI010000356.1:0-232 GCF_016483705.1 Bacillus cereus group sp. N6 | reverse complement strand
CCTCCGCTCTCCCCAGTAGCTTCCCGCCCTCCCGCCTCTACAGTTCCCCCCTGAGCTCCTGGCCCTACAGGCCCTCCTGGAGCTCAAGGTGCTACTGGCGCTCAAGGTGCTACTGGTGCTCAAGGTGCTCCTGGCGCAACAGGTGCTCCGTCGGATCAAGGACGGCGTGGAGCACAGGGTCCTGCGTGTGGGCAAGGGCCGCGTGGGGGGGGGGGTGGTCCGGGGGGGGGGG
>NZ_JAEHBI010000355.1:0-232 GCF_016483705.1 Bacillus cereus group sp. N6 | reverse complement strand
ACTCGTGGGCTGTTGCACGGGACGCGGCCCTGGCGACGGCTCTCGGCGGTCTGGCCACCTGCGCCGTCGGCTATCTGCTCGCCGAGCGGCTGCTGCGGCCCGTCACCGCCCTCGCCCTGGAGCGCGGGCAGCCGGAGCCGCCCTCCGGTCCAGGGGTCATGGCCAGGATCGTGCTGGCGTGGACTTTCGGCACCGGGGTGCCGCTGCTCGGCGCCGGGCTGGCGGTGTGGAT
>NZ_JAEHBI010000354.1:0-233 GCF_016483705.1 Bacillus cereus group sp. N6 | reverse complement strand
GCTTCAAGGTGATAAAGTGTTTAAAGAGCAAGAAGTAAAAGCTGATCAAGAAGGAAACTGGAACTTCAGTTTCAAAGATCTTCCGAAGTACGATGAACAAGGAAAAGAGTTCGAGTACAAATTAAGTGAAGTAAAAGTGAAAGACTATGAAGTAAAAGTAGACGGAACAACAATTACGAATACTTACAAGAATAAGGACAAAACAGAACTAAGTGGCAAGAAAGTCTGGGAAC
>NZ_JAEHBI010000353.1:0-233 GCF_016483705.1 Bacillus cereus group sp. N6 | reverse complement strand
CAGTTGCCCCAGTCGCTCCCGTGTTACCTTGAACTCCTTGAGGTCCAGTAGCACCAGTAGCGCCAGTGTTACCTTGAACACCTTGAGGTCCAGTGGCACCCGTGTTACCTTGAACACCTTGAGGTCCAGTGGCACCCGTGTTACCTTGAACACCTTGAGGACCCGTCGGACCAGTGGCACCAGGGGCGCCGGGAGGACCATTAGGACCCGGGGGACCGGGGGGGCGGGGGGGG
>NZ_JAEHBI010000352.1:0-234 GCF_016483705.1 Bacillus cereus group sp. N6 | reverse complement strand
GTCTGAGATGATTATTAGATATATTTTTTTTATAAATTAAAGTTGTTATTTAAATTATTTTTTTTTCGCCTTTAAAATTTTTACTGATTGTTATGTATTTTTAAATTTTTATTTTTAATTTACTTGTTTCTATCCGATAAATTTAAAAGTATAACATTGATCTTCTAATTGAATCTCAACATTTAATTCTATACAAAAAATGGATTCATCAAACTCTAAATTAACTTGATATTT
>NZ_JAEHBI010000351.1:0-234 GCF_016483705.1 Bacillus cereus group sp. N6 | reverse complement strand
GCCACCCCCCCCCACGCGCGCTAGTTGGTCGTTTGTGCCCTGTGTGCCATTGTGCTCAAGTAGCCCCCGTCTGTCCTTTGCTACCTTGAGGTCCAGTAGCACCAGTAGCACCAGTGTTACCTTGAGTACCTTGAGGACCAGTGGCACCAGTAGGACCATTAGGACAAGTATGACCATTATCTACTGTAAGGACATTGGCGGATGGCGAGGGAGGAATGAGACTATTAACGGGAG
>NZ_JAEHBI010000350.1:0-234 GCF_016483705.1 Bacillus cereus group sp. N6 | reverse complement strand
CCCCCCCCCCCCGGTGGCTCCCCCCCGACCCGCCCCCACGCGCACCCCCGTCCCCCCGGTGGGTCGGCGCCGCCTCGCGGAGACCGTAACACGGGTGCTACTGGTGCCACTGGTCCTCAAGGTAGTCAAGGTAACACGGGTGCTACTGGTGCAACTGGTCCGCACGGTCGTCTAGGAAACACCGATCCAACGGGTGCGAGTGGGCGGCCGGGGGGGGTCGGGAGCGCGGGCGCG
>NZ_JAEHBI010000349.1:0-234 GCF_016483705.1 Bacillus cereus group sp. N6 | reverse complement strand
AACTAATCGAGAAAAGTACTACAATACGTAACGATGACTTGCGACAGTAATCTGAACAGGACTGATTATACAACGCGATCAATATCCCCTTAAAAAGGAGGATTTAGAGAACCGCGCAAATCGAGGCACGTATGCTAGGAGGAGCGCAGTGTAGGAGTACTACTCGCGCACCGGCCTAGCAAACGTAACGATGAGATGCGACAGTTATGTAACCCGGACTTTTTAAACAACCAG
>NZ_JAEHBI010000348.1:0-234 GCF_016483705.1 Bacillus cereus group sp. N6 | reverse complement strand
CACCTTTATGGGCGCACTGCTGATCCATTCACAAGAAAACAGATATATGGTGGCTTTGGCACTGGATTAGTTGGTGTGGCTGTAAAATGCGAATAAGCCACAGGATAACCTGTAGCTTCAAGAATTTTCGTTAATTCACCTAATGTCATGATTCAAGCGCCCTTTCGATACGTTTTGGCAATTCATCAATTACATACTCTTCAACAGGACGAATATGAACTTGAGCCGGAACAC
>NZ_JAEHBI010000347.1:0-231 GCF_016483705.1 Bacillus cereus group sp. N6 | reverse complement strand
CCCGCCGTCCCCCCCCCGCCCCCCCCCCCCCCCCCCCCCCCCCCCCCCCCCCCCCCCCCCCCCCCCCCCCCCCCCCCCCCCCCCCCCCCCCCCCCCCCCCCCCCCAGCCCCGCCCCCCCCCCCCCCCCCGCCAACCCCCACCCTCGCACCCAAACCCCCACCCCCCCCCCCCCACCACCCCGCACCACCTACCCCAACCCCGCCCCCCCCAAACCCCCCCCCACCCCCACC
>NZ_JAEHBI010000035.1:0-60607 GCF_016483705.1 Bacillus cereus group sp. N6 | reverse complement strand
CCTCTTCCTCCCGGTGCCCCCGTTAAACCGGTTGGACCTGTTACTCCCGGTGACCCCGTTAAACCGGTTGGACCTGTTACTCCCGGTGATCCCGTTAAACCAGTCGCACCTGTTACTCCCGGCGATCCCGTTAAACCGGTCGGGCCTGTTACTCCCGGTGATCCTGTTAAACCGGTCGGGCCTGTTACTCCTGGTGATCCCGTTAAACCAGTCGCACCTGTTACTCCCGGTGATCCCGTTAAACCGGTCGCACCTGTTACTCCCGGTGATCCTGTTAAACCAGTTGGACCCGTCGGACCGGTCATTCCCGTTGGAATATAAATTGGGGGAAGAACTGGAAACGTAGGTCCAATGTTTTCAGGTTCTATCATAGCTTTATTTATTGATAATTTATTTTCTCGCTTCACTTTAATACCTCGTTCCACATTTTTGTTTACTACTTAACAAAATAATACATCTATCATTTTAGAAGAATTTCATAACTACTTTTTTCATTCTCAAATGATTTTTACATATAGTAAACTTTTTACCGTTGCTATAACTAGTAGTATTAATATAATAAAATGATAGTTCCATTTCAAAATACTAAATCGGTTACGTTCTAATTTAAAAATGAGGTGATTTATATTCAAGATAGGGATGAAAAAATGAAAAAAGAACTATTATCACTGGCTCTTGAAATTATTCTTCCATACAGACTGACAGGTCCTACTGGGCCCACAGGTAATACCGGTCCTACAGGCATTACTGGACCCACAGGTATTACTGGACCCATTATTACAACAAACTCTATGTTCGCTAATAATACATTAGGTGGTCCCATCTCAGTCATATTAGGTGGAACTAATATTCCACTTTCTAATAACCAAAGTCTCGGTAATTTTACAGTGAACGCTACAAATGATATATATACAATTCCTGTTACTGGAAGATATTATTTAACCTATCAAATTAATACAACAACTTCTCTACTTGCTGGTACAAGGCTACTATTAAACTCTTAGACTCCACTTCCCGGATCTATTTTTTCACCCGCAATATCAACTTCAAACTATAATAATAATTTAATAACCAATTTAATTGCTGGTAATACAATTTCCCTTCAAATATTCGGCGTATTATCCATAGTTAATTTAGTTGGAGGTGGTTCAACAGGTGCCTCTTTAACAATTATACGAATCGATTAATAAATGATTCATTCTTTTTTATAATAAACATTCTTAGCTGCTAAAGTAGTAACTATTACGTCATTCCTAAAGCTAATAATATTTCAATAATTTCATGACAGTGATTAAGCAATAAAAACAATTTGTACTATACTCATAGTAATAACCATCTATACTAAATTTTCCATATATACATTATCAATTTACACTTCTCCCTGCCAATGTTACATTGAATAAGAAGACAGTTTCCCAAAATGCGAACCATCTCAAAACGTATTTGAGAAACATACTCCAATCCTATACGCGAGAGCAATACTATGTCGACACTCAAACGAGTGTCTTTTTTTATGAATTTAAAAAAATAAAACCATCTCTTATAGATGGTTTATCAACACACATTTCTTTATATTCTTGATGCAAGTGTAAGTTTATGCAGCTGGATAATAAATGGTCATACTTAACCGAGTTAGCGTACTTCCAGAATTATGATAAGAGTGCGGTCTATCCGCCTTAAAGCGAATTGCATCTCCGCTATTTAATGTATATTGACAATCATTTATTTCAATTATCAATTTCCCTTCAAACACCGTTATAAATTCTTCGGTCCCTTCTTTATGGCCTTCCGAACTTAATTTTCCTTCTGTTTCAATTTCAACCGTATAGATTTCAAAGTTCCTATCATCTTGAAAAGGAAAAGAAGGATACACTTTATATCTCCCATTGTCTTCTGATAATACTTGAACATCATTTCGTAAAACAACTTTCGTATCTGGTTGCGGATTATTGATTAAAGAAGTAAAAGACACTTTCAAACCATTAGCAATTTTCCATATCGTTGTTAATGTTGGACTTGACTCCCCTCGTTCAATTTGTCCAATCATCGTTTTACTCACACCTGTTAATTGCGAGACCTTTTCCAAACTCATTTTTTCTTTCTCTCGTATTGTTTTTAAATTTTTCGCCAAAATAAGTTGAATTTCTTCCATAAGAAACACCCCTACACTATATACAATATAACGACCGTTATGTATAATAAAGAGCACACGTTATATTGTTCTTTTCGGTCATTATAACATACACTAAATAATTAGGGGGTTTTGAAATGCCTATATTTTCTTTTTTGTTATTTGTTTTTATAAGTAGCTTCACACCCGGTCCTAACAATTTTTTAGCTATGACATACGCTAATCAACATGGTTTAAAAAGGAGTATGCAATTTTGTTTTGGAGTAGCTTTCGGGTTTTTCATCCTCACCTCCTTATGTAGCTTCTTTAATATTGTACTAATTAATATCCTACCCATAATCGAATTCCCTTTAAAAATTTTAGGTGTAGCATATATGCTATATTTAGCTTTTAAAATACTCACTAGTAAAACTAGTACAGATTCCGATGAAAAACATAATAAAAACTTATTTACAGTGGGGATTTTTCTTCAGTTTGTTAACCCTAAAGGGATACTATTCGGCCTGACTGTAGTGTCAACTTTTATTCTTCCTTACTATAATTCATATTCAAGTTTTCTACTCTTCTCATTATTTCTAGGTGTAGTCGGGTTAATGAGTACATTTAGTTGGAGCTTATTTGGTTCCATGTTCCAAAAACTTTTATTAAAACATACTAAATCTTTTAACATCATTATGGCCGTTTTATTAGTTTTTAGTGCTTTTTCAATTGTAATCAATTAAATTCAAACTCTAAATTTCATTTCTGTTTAAAAGTATGATTTACAAATATAGCTGATATACCAAATGAACCTCCCGCTTACATGCATTACTTATTTAGTTTTAAGGCGGTAATCTTCTATATCTACTCTTATTCATACGAGATAAAATAAAAAGAGGATTACTCATTATAAGTAATCCTCTTTTTGACTATTGATTTTTAAATATTCTGTTCCACTAAACTAAAATCTTTACTTAACTTCATACCACCAGCCTTTACGATCAAGGTAATCCGTCATTCCTTTAAGTTGCGCATCTGAAGTTGGTTCAGAGATAAAATATGTTAGACCATCCGATTGTAAGATGAAGTTAGCTGTCATTTTTAGTGACGTTAATGCTCCCATTACATCGGGGGTTTCATGCGGTGAAAAAGCTCCTGATTGAATGATATTTTTTTTCGATGGCGGAGTTGTCCCACCAGATTGCCCCGTTAACGCATAAACAATTGAATTTGCAATCTTATCTGGATTCCATTTTGACATATCTGCTTCATTATCGATAAATCCAAGTTCAATTAAGATTGCAGGTGCTTTCGTATTCGCTAATACATAAAGGTCTTTTCGCTCCTTCGCGCCACGATTTGACCAGCCAATATCTTTTGAAAGTTGCGCTGCTATCTTTGCTGATAAAGCTTGTTGGTCATAATACAGTACTTCAACACCATTAGCATTCGTATCATATGAGTTTAAATGAAATGAAACTACTAAGTCTACATCATGTGAGTTTGTTTTAGATACAATGTTATTTAAATTTTGCGCTTGTGTTGTCCCTACTTCATCAGTATCATCATAAACTGTATGCCCTAATGCTCTTAATTTAGCAACAACTGCATCCTTAACTTGGCGATCCATAATATGTTCTTTCCGATTCCCATAATTTGCACCCTGTACAATACTATTGTGACCTCCATGTAAACTATATCTAGCCATTGTTCAACATCCCCTTTTTTATTAATATATTCAAAGCTCGTCTTATTGTCCGGTCAAATATCCAGTAAAGCTCCAGCAAACAATAATAAGGGCACTAATCTATTTTTAAATTTTTAATTCTAGATTATCTATTTTCTAAAACAAAGAACTCATAAATAAAAACCACAACTAATATTTTTTAGTTGTGGTTTTTACGCATTTAAACTGTTTATTTTGAAATCTTTTTATTATAATACATAAAAATACGTTATAATATAAGCTACTGTTCTTTAGGAGGGGTTTAATGGCTGATAAATATAAATTTTTGATTCTCTTTGTTACAGCATTTGTTTCTTTCTTTTCCTTAATAAAAGATTTCCGTAACATTTCAAAAAGTTTCTTTTGGGGGAGCTTTGCAATCCTAACAAGCTTTATATTATTATTAACTCACGCTTTAGAATTAACTCCAATACTTCTCTATTCAGCTCAGATGGCTCTTGAGATTATTACAATACCACGTAAATTATTTCTTCCACCTGTCACTGAAGTTGCTAGTTTTTGCTAACAATTCGTATATATATATAAGTTTCAACTCTACATTTCTAATTATCTTTACAAATATAATAGTGCGGTTTCTCCTTTCTAGAGAAACCGCACTATATTAAATTTTAAACTGACTAGTATAAAAATCTCATACATCGCTGTTTTTTTCATTGAGTTCGTTTGTTTTGTGTAAAAGAAAAAGCACCCAACTGGTTGCTTTTTACAGAATCATCTTTTTCTTCTGCTTCTTTTTACTTCCTTTATTTCTCCTTGCTTAACTAGTTTTTCAATATATAAATGTACTAACTTATAAACACATTCTCTTCCCTAATTTTCCTGATCTTCTTGATTTTTCATCCAGACGCACAATGCTTTGTAGTTTTTCAGCTCCTTCACCACAAGTCTTCGCATTTCCTTTTCATCGATGTCCTCAAAAAATGACAATTGATTCATACGATACGGTCCCCCTACGTTCGATTTACTCTATTGAACTTTTACTTCATTTCCTTTTTACATTCTTCAAGAAAATCGATATCCTCTTGAAGCCGTTCTTTTGTTGAAAGTAATTCCATCACATTACCTTCTGTGCTATAAATACGTATCGTTCTTTCCTTAAACTCCATACCCAATATCCCATCATCATTTAAAAGCTTTACATTACCTCCCATTCTTTTAACCTCGCTTTCTATTCAAAGGATTATTTTATTGGTTTTTCAATTAAACTTCATTTCAAAATTCTCCGTTTTATATGAACCACTAGACACATACACCATATACTAATTTAAATACTTCCTAGGAAAGAAGGTGAAAGTTATGCCATCTATTGTCGGAAATATGGTTGTACAAAATAGTAACGGTTCTTTCAACTTAGGTGATTTTTATAATGTTTCTCCAAAAGAAAATACAAAAGCTTATAATGGTTCGGGTGCATCTAATGTTGCTTTTGTGCTTAATACATTTAACGGTGTTAGTGCAACCAACACATTTGATTCTGATGTTGCCGACCAAAGCCAAGTTGGAACCGCCTAAACTTATTTATTTCTTCTACTTCCGAATAAAAGCCAATATCCCGTTAATAATGTATATATAGTTTCTGTTTCCCCTTCATACCCGAAGGCTTATCAGTTAGCTTTTCTAGCTGTCCTTTTTAAATACGGGCTGCACACGTATTCAGCTTATAAATTAGGCCTTGTGAGCTGCCACCTTTTAAAGGAGCACATTTAAATATATGCTCCTTTTATTCAATGTTATTTTCACGATCATGTAGAATAAAACATAAGGTATATGGTAATTCAGTGCTCATAAAACCTATTTTTTCTAAGAGTTTATCCATTTGTAAGCTCTTTTTTTCTTTTCAAATAACTCTTTTATTTTTAAATTTGTATTATTTTAAATTATCTATTCTACTTCTCTTTTCTTGTTCATATGCCAAGTTTTTTATTCATAAACTAAAAGTACTTGACATAACTGAATGGAGGCTAATAATGTCTTTTTCAAATATTATTAAATACGGACGCGTTCCCCTCTTTAATTCTAACTTCCCTTTGATTTTATTTTGGAGTCAAAAAAGTGGCTGTACCTCTCTTGCACATTGGTTTTTTTATCAAATAAATTTATTTAAAGAAGCCATAAAATACGATTCTTTCATCCATAATTATGAAAATGAAATATACAAAAACTCCTCGGACTACTTTATTGAACTAGCTGCAGCTTTATATACAAACGGAAAAGATACCTATAAATTAGTGAGAAACCCCTATACAAGAGCTGTAAGTTCATTTTTTTCACTAATTGCCCCCCCTTACATAGAAAACCCAGCATGGAATCCTATTCGGAATTTTTATTATGGTAATGAATTTTGTAATAAACCTATTTCATTTAAAATCTTTCTCTACTACTTAAAAGAGCAAATGATAGATTTAGAACAAGTAGATCCACATTTAATGCAGCAATATGAACCAGGTGAGGAAGAGTTTGTTACAAAGTATATCTACCTTGAAGATTTCTCTACTGAAATTGAGCGCTTAGAACAAACATATCAATTAAAAACTTCTCCTTTACACATACTAACCAAATCATGGCATCATCAGAAAGACAGGGCGATTTTTAGAGGTAATTTTGCAGATGCTGATATTACCGATCCTTTATTCCCACGCCTCCCAACATACGATAGCTTTTATGACCATGAAACTATCCAATTAGTACAGGATATTTTTAATAAAGATTTTAGCACGTACAATTACCCATTAACTCCTTTAAAAAATATGTGATTTTCTAATTGTAGTTTCATATATTATAGAGAAACTTAGATTCACCTATTTAAGTTTCCTCATAAAACTCTCGTAGTAAGTTGGGGCACTGGAAACAGTGTCTTTTTTTAATAAAATTCAAATTGTATTATCTAATAAATCATTAAAACATTTAAATAGAACGTGAAATACTCATTAAGGTTGCCACCATTCGTATGTTTTACTTTGTATGCAAGAAAGACGCAGTTAAAACATTTAGTGAACAAATATTTAAATAGTAATGTTTACAAATATAAAAATGCGGTTTCTCCGTTCTAGAGAAACCGCACCTTATTAAAGTTTTTATTAAATTTTAAACTGACTCGTATACAGATCAAAGTAAAAACCTTTATCTTCCATAAGAGATTCATGATTCCCTCTTTCCATAATACTTCCATCTTTTATAACAAGGATTTGATCTGCTTTTTCAATCGTTTTCAGTCGATGAGCGATTACAAAACTTGTTCGACCTTTCATTAAATTATTTAGTCCTTCTTGAATTTGCAATTCTGTTCTCGTATCAATATTTGATGTTGCTTCGTCGAGAATTAATATATCTGCATCTGCTAAAATCGCCCGCGCAATCGCAAGAAGTTGTTTTTGTCCTTGACTTAAATTCGATCCTTCTGAAGCAATTTTTGTTTCATATTGATTCGGTAAATGTTTAATAAAAGAATGTGCAGATGCTGCCTTAGCTGCATTGATTACTTCATCATCACTAGCATCTAATCGACCATAACGAATATTATCCATAATCGTCCCAGCAAATAAGTACGTATCTTGTAAAACTACTCCTATTTTACTTCGCAACGAATTAATATCATAATCTTTTATATCTTTTCCATCGATATGAATTTGCCCTTGCTGTATATCGTAAAAGCGAGTTAGCAAATTAATGATTGTTGTTTTGCCCGATCCAGTTGGACCAACTAAAGCAATTGTCTCCCCTGGCTGTGCCTTAAGACTCACTTCTTTTAAAATCGTTTTATTTTCCTCATAACCAAATGAAACATTCTCGAGTGCAACATGCCCTTGTAAATTTTGTACAATGCATGCATCTTTTTTATTTTGAATTTCTGGTACTTCATCCATAATTTCAAAGACACGTTCTCCACCAGCAACTGCCGCTTGAATTGTATTCATTAAAGTGGCGAATTGACTTAGTGGTCTTGAGAATTGACGAGAATAATTAATAAAAGCCGCAATGACACCTACTGTTGTCATTCCATTTAAAACCATAACTGAACCAGCCCCAATTACAAGCCCCATACCTAAGTTATTTATAAAGTTCATACTTGGAAAAATAAAAGCTGAAAATGTATCCGCCTTCGTAGCTGAAACTCTTAATTGTTCATTAATTTTATTGAAAGTTTGTACGGTTTCTTTTTCTTTCCCATATAACGTTGTAACATCCGCTCCTGTTATAGCTTCCTCAATAAAACCATTTAATTCTCCTAAATCTCGTTGACGCTTTGCAAAGTTTTTACCACTATAAGTAACTAGTTTTTTTGTAACGAAAAACATAATAGGTACTGTAATTAAAGTAACAATCGCTAAAATCCAATCTAATGCGAACATCGCAATCGTTACACCTATAAAGGTTAATGCTGATGAAATAATTTGTACAACACTTTGCGTCAACGCTTGATTCAAATTATCTATATCATTTGTAACACGGCTCATTAAATCCCCTTGAGAACGTACATCAAAGAACCGTAAAGAAAGCGTTTGGATTTTCTCAAAAATATCTTGTCGTATTTTTTGTATTGTTTTTAATGCAACGTTAACCATGACAAATGTTTGTAGCCAAGTTAACAATACTGTTACACCGTAAATCGCGATAAGTAACAAACACATTCTCGCCGTACCGTTTAAATCTTTCGGTACAATATATTGATCTATAATTACTCCCATTAAATAAGGACCTAATAACCCAAGTAACGTCGTAACAAATACTAAAAATATAACGAACGTAAGAGCAGCCTTTTGATACCCCATATAGTTCCATACTCGCAATACAGTTCCTTTAGTGTTTCTAGCTTCACCCATTTTAGGCGCGTTACGCCCACCTTTATTAGCAAATTGCCCTTGAAAATTACGCATGTTCTTTCCCACCTTCTTTATGTAAATTGCCACCTTGGGAAAGATAAATTTCTTGATATACCTCACATTGTTCTAACAATTCTTCATGTGTACCATCACCAACTAATTCACCGTTATCTAAAACGAGAATTTTATCAGCATCTATTATAGATGAGATTTTAGAGGCGATTAATAATGTTGTTGTTCCTTTATATTCTGTTCTTAATGCCGATTGAATGTTAGATTCTGATTTCGCATCAACTGCTGATGTAGAATCATCTAATATAAGAATGGATGGCTTTCTCACAAGTGCCCTTGCAATTGATACACGTTGTTTTTGTCCACCTGATAAATTCGTCGCCCCTTGTGTTAAATGATATTGATATGAATCTTCCAACTTGTTAATAAACTCAGTCGCACAAGCTGATGAAGCCGCTACTTCCAGTTCGTCATTCGTTGCATCTTCTTTACCATAACGTAAGTTCTCTTCTATGCTACCTGAAAACAATAATGCCTTTTGAGGTACAAACCCGATTGAAGCACGAAGTTTTTGTAAATCGTATGCTCTAACATTTATTCCATCAATGCATACTTCCCCTTGATCAACATCGTATAAACGCGGTAACAGTTTTGCTAAAGTAGATTTACCACTTCCTGTAGAACCGATAATTCCTACTTTTTCACCTTTACATATGTTAAATGAAATATCTTTTAAAACATATTCATTATTTTTCGTGTAACTATAACTAACATTTTTAAAGTCAATTTGTCCCTCGATTTGCTTAGGTGCAACCGCATTTGTTTCCGTCGTAATATCAACCTCAGTATTTAAAACTTGCTGTACACGATCCGCAGATGGAAATGCTCGCGCGATTTGCATAAATACCATACTTATAGACATAAGTGACATTAAAATAATATTCAAATAGTTTATAAACGCTAAAATAGCTCCTACTTGAAGCGTTCCATCAAATACTTTTTCTCCACCAATCCATAATGTTGCGACAATCCCGCCGCTTACAACTAACATAATGATTGGCATCATTATGGAAATAAGCTGCACCGCTCGAATATTTATCTTCGTTAAATTTGTATTAACATTTCCAAACTGAGTAATTTCATATTTTTGTCTTACATACGCTTTAATAACACGTACTCCAGATAAATTTTCTTGTAGCTTTGTATTCACTTTATCTAATGCTTCTTGCACTTTTTTGAACGTTCCGCTCGCTTTACTTGCAATGAATATAATCGCAAGTAATAAAATTGGAACAACCACAAGTAATATAGGAAATAACTCGCGTGCTGTTACAAAAACAATTATTATACTTCCGATAAATAACAAAGGACCACGAACAAGTACACGTAATGTCATCGTCATCGCCGATTGAATAGAAGTAATATCATTTGTCACAATCGTTAATAATTTCCCAGTTCCAAATGAATCACGATTTTCACTAGAAAATGTTTCTACTTTCGCAAATACATCTTTTCGTATGTCTGTAGCGAAATTAACAGCTGCTTTTGTAGAATACATCATACACCCAAGTCCTCCAACTAAACCGAGTGCTGCAGCTCCTATCATAAGAAGCCCCATTTTTATTACATAATTCAAATCACGATTTGCTATCCCTACATCAATAATATGTTGCATAATAGTCGGTTGAATTAAGTCCATCGCAACCTCAAGTACCATAAATAGTGGTCCAATAATCGCGAAGAACATGTATGGTTTTAAATAATGTAATAATTTGCGAAATGATTTCATACTTAATCTCCTTTTTCCTATGAAATTACCACTTAATAATTCATACCCTCCTTACTTAAGCCATATAATTTTTGATTTTTCCAGTACTTCTATTATATTATGCAAATTAATATTTAACATTATTAAATGATAAGCATTAATGACTTTCCGGTCAATAAATGTGCTTTATATTACGCAAATAGAAAAACCGTATTCTTAAGTAGAAAGAATACGGTTTTTCATCTATATCTCTTCCATTGTAAAATCTAAAAACTCAGTCTCAAATCCATTGTTTTTAGAAGGACTACACGTGTAAAAACCTATTTTAACAGGCGCATTCCCTATATCCTCTATCAAATGAGCAATTCTTATTTGTTCCCATTGACAGCTATTTTTTACATATATTATATAATCGCCACGTTTACGAACAATTCGAAAATGAAGTTGTTGGGTAGCTAATTCTGTTGGAAAGTCTTGTGTTGACCAATCAGAATATCCATTATTCGTTACGACAGCTCCTAAATGAGAAGGGCCATCTGGAATATACTCTAATGAAGTTTTCAACCAACACTTTTCCGAAATCATAACAAAAAGACCTGCTTGATCGTATTTTGAATTTGGATCCATACACAATTGAACTTCAGCTTGAAAGTCTGTCATCATTTCATTATAAAATACATGACCATTCATTACTTCAAAACCATAATGTGTTTTAAGCCAGAAATCTGTTTCTGCTTTCGAACGGACAATAAACGACCGGTTGTCATTAATTTTATAATATTCAGGGACATTCATTATAGTGAGCTGCTCAATATGTTTAGGTATATACGATATATTCATAGTTCCTCCATAATAAAGCCTTTATACAAACATTTAAAACTCCGCTAATACAGGGAATTTATAACCTTTAAAATCTAACTCTTTATTACTTCGAACCATTAAATACTTATTAGACTGTAATTCTGTAAATTGTACATCCTCAATCCCTAATTGATCTGGTGAGAAGTAAAATTCGATTTCTGTAAATCTTTCAGCGATTTCTCCGCATATTTCATCTAAAACTGGAATTACTGGTGCAAATATTCCATATAATTTCAACTTTTCATTATCTACTTCATACACAATTAGAGCATCTAGTTTCTCTGAATAATACAATTTCTCATTCCATCCCGAATCATACATATTCAAATAAAACGAAGGACGGAAGTTTAATGTTGAAAAATTATTTGAAAGTCTTTGGCTACTATCAATAGTTTCATGTATTAACTTTCTATCCTCTTCCATATAATAATCTAATTTTCTAAGTAAGGAGTCATTATTATTCTTTTTATCATATAGAATAGTCATCAAATACTCCTGCACAACTTTAAACCCAAATGATGCATATAGTTCAGGTTTTTCCGTAAATAATAATGTACATTCACATTTCTTATCAATTTCTTCTATCATCTTACTTATTAATTGTGTCATGAGTCCTTGTCTACGAAAATCAGGGTGAGTCATTACCGTTTGAATGCCGGCTGCATTTATTCTTTCACCATTTACTAGCAATGGTAGCGAAAATACCGCAACATTTGCAATCGCTTTATCGTCATGTAAAAATGATAAAGCTTTGTATGTATCATCCCAATAACCTCTCTCTGAAAAATCATTCAATGTTTGAATTGTAATTCCAAACACTTCTTCAAATAAAGGAAATAACTGCTCTCTTTTTGGTTCTTCTAAAAGAAATTTTTCAAAAATTTCAACATTCCCCATGTTGTCCCTCCATACGTTAATTCCATCAAATTAGATTTAGTTATATAACCTGCTCTTAATGTAATAGGTCTTACCAATCAATATACTATCATAAAATATAAAAAAAGAGTCTAATTAATTTTATGTTTTGATTATTCGAAAATAAGTCGAATAAAACAATATTAAGATTTTTGAATATTAATAAGTTTATTATATAAAAATAGTGCTTTCTACTTCGTTTTTACTCATAGAAATGCACCATTTATAAAAAAATATTTTTTATTATTTTTTTCCTTCTAGTCTCTCCCTCGTATTAATTTCTTCTCCTCTCATTCGCTTTTCAAATGTATTTCTCCAACTTGTAGAAAGTGCATGTACTTCTAAGATCCTTTTTAGCCCTTCCATATTTTGTTTTTCCTTATGCATAATACGATTAGCAAATGCTACTGTAACACCTTTTGGATCAGACTTTATTAACTTTAACGTATCAACAGGTGATACCCATCCTTCTTTTAATACACGAAAATAAAATCCTGTATATCCTGTTTCTTGAAAATAAAGTGGTAACTTTGGAATATTGTATTTCTTAGCTAATTTAAAACAAGGTTGTCTTGGCTGTGTTACTTGTACAATTGCTTCTCCAATTTGAAATGTATCACCAATACAAACATCCTCTTCACCCAGACGATTAATTGTTATATTTTCTCCGAATGCTCCATATACAAGGGCTTGATTCAACTCTTTTTCCCAGTATCTATAATGTTCTCCAGAATACACACAAACTGCTTTATCTACTCCACCATGATGAACTAAGTCCGCTTGCCCATCTCCATTAAATTTTAAAAAGGATAAAAACACCGGTTCCCTTACTTGCTTCTTATTTATACCTGTATGAATTACCTTTCCGCCGTATGTAACCTCTTTTGGTAACCCTATATTTAAAGATAGTACCTCATATACTTTATTCATCTTAATCGCTCCTCTTACTTACCCTACAATTTTTCAATAGATTAATTTATACTTTCAAACTCTCTGTCTATTTTTCATTTAAAATGACAAAAGGTCAGCAAATGTAATAACCACTCAAATATCCTTGCTCCGATACTTATCTATCCTTACTTCAAAACTTTTCAATCCCTCTCTAATAAAGTGATTATAAGCTCAACAAAATCATTGTTCAATCCAATTATTTATATAATAATGATAGGTATAACCTATCATTAAACTTGAGGTGATTCCAATCGAATTAAGACAACTTGAATATTTTTTAGCTGTTTCAAAAGAATTGCATTTCACAAAAGCAGCTGAGAAACTAAATATTTCACAACCTTCTCTAAGTCAGCAAATACGTGCATTAGAACATGAAGTAGGAATGCCGCTTTTTGATCGCATTGGTAAAAAAATATCTTTAACTGATGCAGGAAGGATTTTATTATTACATAGTAAAACCATTTTTCATGAAGTCGAACAAGCTCGTTCTGCAATTCAAGATCTAAACGGATTACAGCAAGATTCCTTAACAATAGGCTCTTTGTTAACCGTCGTAAATTATTTACTACCACCAGCTATATTAAATTTTAATCATTCATATCCCAATATAGAGCTTTCTGTATTAGGGCTTCGTACAGGAGATATTCGTGAAAAATTATTACAAAACGAACTAGATATTGGCATTACATTTCTCCCGGTGCAAGATAAGGAGATTATTTCTATCCCTCTATACAAAAGTGAACTTACATTAGTCGTACCAACCGATCATCAATTAGCTGAACGTAATCATGTATCTATTGCTGAATTACAGAACTACCCTTTAATTCTTTTACCTAAAAATTTCTTTTTAACCGAACTAATTACATCTCATTGTCAAAAATTTAACTTTAAACCAAAACCAATTTTAGAAATTAGTACGATGGAATCTTTAATCCAAATGGTTTCAAAAGAAATGGGAATTACAGTGTTACCAAAACCGTATATAGACTTTTTACAAAATAAAAACATTCAAGCAATTAAAATAGAAAATCCTACCCCAACAATAGAAATTGGGCTTATTTATAGAAAAGATAAATATATGTGTGCTGCAACTCGAGAATTTATTGAACAACTAAAAAGAACAGTACGTTCTTTACAAAGCTAAACGAACAAAAGAGATTATCCTATAAAACCGTTTCACAACGCTCTAGTAGGATAATCTCTTTTCAAAACAAAATACAACATAACTTTTAAACTCAAATAAATTTCAATGTACCTTTTTAGATATTGGAATATATTTCGTAAAATATGCCCCGACTAGTAATAAAACAATTGAAATTAACCAAATAAAAATACCGCCAAAGTTAAACCAATATGCAAGCAAATTTAAGATTGCTAGTGTAAAGAAACAAATTGAAGTTAACGCACTCTTCAATCCTTTTACCCCTGCTTTTTTTCTTTTTTCATAAGTAATATACATTGAAACGGCAACAAATAAGATAAGAACAATCGATAACATTACTTTTAGCAATGGCAATCCCTCCCGTACATACACCTTACTATTACCATTTTATCTCATTTATTCTTCTTGAATCAATTAATAGCATTCTTCTCTCCAAAAGTCAGTATACGTTTTATTATTAAATTTCACATTTACCTGAGAAAATGAAAGACTTCCTCCAACTTTCAATGAGTACCAGTCGTTGAATAGTGGAGATCCGAAGCAAATATTCATTATACGATTATGCAAATCAAATAAGACAGAATGCAAAGTTCCAAACCATTCTTCATAATTATGTACTGTCAGCCCAGTAGGATACTCTCTTTCTACTAATTCTTTTAAAGAATCCATGCTCACTAGTTCATTTTGATTTAAATATTCATACAAT
Organism: Bacillus cereus group sp. N6; assembly: GCF_016483705.1. Classification (NCBI taxonomy): domain Bacteria; kingdom Bacillati; phylum Bacillota; class Bacilli; order Caryophanales; family Bacillaceae; genus Bacillus; species Bacillus cereus group sp. N6. The sequence continues at coordinate 45,555 of NZ_JAEHBI010000035.1, read as the reverse complement.
ATGTGATATCTGTTTGTGGATTGTTCTAATCTTCTATTATTCAATTTTTGAATAGGTAAACTAATCGCATGGTTTGTTGATACGATAAAATCATGGCTTTCCTCATCAATTGTGGTTATTGATTTATATCCGTCAAATATTTCAATACGCGCTGCGTCTAAAGGATCTGCTACAATTAGATTAATATTACTTGCAATTGGCATTTCATCAACTAGTGATATCGCCTCCTGCACATTTTTACATTTCTCCAATAATACTCGAATTACCGCAAAGCATTGTAAACCACTTAACACTGGCTTTCGTAAGCCTTCAATATTTCCTACTGGTTGACCACATGCTGAAAATGTAACAGATAACCCATGCTCGTTAACTCCTTCTGTTCGACCGAAATAAAAAGTAGAAAAGCCACTATGTACATATGCACCTTCAACATGTGTTGAGCAAAAACGCATATCATCTATTTTGGGTGACAAATCATAATTTCTTAATACATATGTGTGCTTTGAATCTGTCTTTTTAGGTAATACGACACAATGACTACATCCTGCTTTTAATAGTGTTTGATAATAATACATCAGATTTCTAGCAGGAATTTTCAACACTTCACAAAACCCTTCAATTTCTTCATTAATTCCTGGACAATATTGATTTAATATATTTCTAGATTCTGTCCAATAATTATCTGATACTAAATGTTCTTGCTGTATAAATTGTGGAATGAGATACGGATGATTTTTCACAAACTCTCCTTGTTGCTTTCCAATATCATAATGACTTCCTTTTAATGATGAAAAGTACCCCTTAACTTGGTACATCTAAATCCCCCCTTACATCTAATTTATCCATATCATACCAAATGAATTTTATTCATTCTTGATGTTTTTTACTGTCTTTCAAATCAAATTTGGCTGGAATAAAGAAAACAATTATAAAATAAAAATTAGGAAACTGTAATCATTAACAGTTTCCTAATTTACCTATACTATATTATCCCCTCTTCCACCAACGTTTCTGCAATTTGAACCGAGTTCCAAGCGGCCCCTTTTAATAAATTATCGGAAACAATCCAAAGATGGAATCCTTTTGGTGTATCAGGGTCTTTTCTAATTCTCCCGACAAATGTATCTATTTTCCCTTCTGCATATAATGGCATTGGGTACAGCTGTTCACTAGGATTATCTTGCAGTACAACACCTGGTGCATCCAGCAACACTTCTCTTATTTCTGCAACAGTTGCTTCTTTTTCAAGTTCTATATAAACCGATTCTGAGTGCCCGGATACGACCGGAACACGCACACAAGTAGCTGCCATTTTCAAGTTTTGGTCCTCCAAAATTTTCTTCGTTTCTTGAATCATTTTTACTTCTTCAAATGTAAAATCATTATCTGTAAATATATCTACTTGAGGCAATACATTAAACGCAATCGGATAGTGTTTTTTATCTTTTTTCGCTGGCAGTATAGTACTCTTAACCTCTTCACCTTCAAGCATTGACTTTGCCTGTTCTTTTAATTCATGAATCGCATGAATTCCTGAACCTGACACAGCTTGGTATGTGGAAACAATAATTCGTTCCAATCCGAATACTTTTCGAATTGGTTGAAGTGCCGTCACCATCTGTAATGCTGAACAATTCGGAACTGCTATGATACCGTTATGCTCCTTTAAAGTGTGCGCATTTACTTCTGGAACAACGAGTGGTACATCGTGCGCCATTCGGTATTCACTTGTGTTATCAATTACGATGGCACCACTAGTGACTGCGTGATTAACAAATTGTCTAGACACTTCTCCTCCAGCGCTAAAAAAGGCAATATCTACACCTTCAAAGCTAGTTGCTTTTGCCTCTTGTATCATTATCTCTCGTCCTTTAAATTGCACTAACTTGCCAGCGGATCGTTTTGACGAAAGCAATGTAACTTCAACTATATTAAATTTAGTTTCTTTTTCTAACAGTTCAATAATTTTCTGTCCTACTGCACCTGTAGCACCAACTACAGCTACATGATAGCCCTTTTTGATCATCATTTCTCCTCCAATATAACTTAAATGAATATTTCTGTAATTTCATTTTATAAAGAATTTAATCATTTGGAAAATTGAAATATGTGATATAATCATTCACAAATCATGATAATAAAAGAGGGATAGCTTATGGAAATGAGACATGTTAAAACATTTTGTGCCATCGTTAAGTATGGTAGTTTTTCTAAAGCTGCTCATGCGTTAGGTTATGCGCAATCTACTGTAACAGCGCATATGAAAGCATTAGAAAACGATTTACGTCTCCCTCTATTCGATCGATTAGGGAGAAAAGTACTTCTTACAAAAGCAGGTCATCAATTTCATCCTTATGCTCTAGAATTACTAGCTATTTATGAAAAAGCGCAAGAAATCCCTCAAAATAGTGATGATTTAGAGGGAACTTTAACGATTACATCTAACGAATCATTAGCAGTGTACCGATTACCACAATTATTACGTATGTACAAACAGGAGAATCCGAAAGTAAATATCGTACTGGAAACAACTACAAACGAACAAGCAATGAATAAGCTACGTGAAGGAGAAACAGATGTTATTTTCATAATTGGAGAAAGTATGGAACATAATGATTTTATTACGCGTACTTTTTGTAATGAAGCATTTGGATGGATTTTACCTCCCCATCACTCTACACACTCTAATCCATTTTGTTTACTAAATGATACTCAATTTATCTTTACAGAACAAAGCTGCGGCTATAGACCGATGGTAGATCGGTTTTTACGTCAAAGCGGAAATATTCCAGCTAAAACATTTGAAACTTCCAACGTTGAAGTCATTAAACAATCTGTGATGTGTGAGTTAGGAATTTCAATTCTTCCTTACATTGTTGTACAAGAAAGTTGTCAAAAAGAACAACTCTGTTTTCAGCCTATCGAAACTTCAACAGTTATTCAAAGCCATGTAATCTATCATAAATCTAGATGGATTTCACCCGTTTTACAATCGTTTCTTTCCTTACTAGAGCGAGACTAAAAGGTGCACAAAAAAAGAGTAACTGCCTAATAAGCACTTACTCTCTTCCAATATTATCTTATTTATTAGTCTGTCCCCCATCTGCAATTAATTTACTACCTGAATATGTACCTTTTTGCATAAACAATTGATTAATTAACTCTTTTTGTTCCGCTTCTGACATTATTCCTTTTCCTTCGCCTAAATTCCCGCTTTGTAATTTCCAAATCTTGTTGTGATCTGCGTCCATCTTTTCATATTTCCCTTGTTTCCATCTCTCTAAAATATCTGCATATGTATTTCCTTGTACTAGATCATTACTCTTTACAATATCAAGTAAACTTTCAATGCGTTCTTGTGTAATAAAAATATAGCCCCACTTTTGATCAGCTTTCGTTTTTTGATGTGCCATTTCATGTAATGCTGTCTGTATGTTCTCATCTGTCCATTTAAAATTTTTATTAAAACCGCTATTTGGTAATGAATGATTGCCATTTTCTAAAAGCTTTGCATCTTCAGCTTTTACATTACTATCAGCTAGTACTTCTGCTGCCGGAGCAGCTGGTGATGCCTTTTTCGCAGCTGGTTTACTATTATTTAGATAATACAGCATACCATATGTTACACCTACGCCGATTACCGCCATACCAGCTAAAATACCTATTATTTTAAAAAATGTTTTCATCTTGCTTGTTTCCTCCCACATATCCCATTCATATTTTCTATTTCTTGAACCACATATATATTTCCTTATATTATATTTCTTTTCTTTATCAATTGAAAGATTATTCTGTCAAAATATCCATCTTTTTCAAATGCAGATCCATCTCTAAGCATTTCGTTTTAATTTTATAAAAATATATGCTAGCCTACATATTAAGGAGATGAATAAATATGAGTTTATTGTATAGCGGTTTAACTTTTTTAAACTTTGACGATACATATTTATTACAAAATAAACTTCATTCTTATTCACATGAAGATATTGATTTTAGTCATTTAGAGCACACAAACCTGTATTGCGAGACTCCTTCTTTAAAGCGTATAAAACGGGAGTTATATCGTAGAAAGCAAAGAGGAATCACCTTTATCGGTTCTGGAAATTATCATTATGTATCTTATTTGCTACTAAAAGAAATAGATGAACCATTTAGCCTTATTTTATTTGATCATCACACTGACATAAACTTAAAAGAAGAAAATGAACATACTCTTATTTCTTGCGGGTCATGGGTATCGTTCGCACTTCAAAATAACCCAAAATTAAAGAAAGTAATTATTATCGGACCTTCTTCTTTAACCATTCATTCTAATGATTATTCATGCGTAGAAGTATTCCCGATAGATACAAATTATGAAGTATCTACACATACGATACTTTCGCATATTCATACAGATACTATATATGTAAGCATTGATAAAGATGTTTTAGATTCAAAAGTAACTATTACAAATTGGGATCAAGGACATATGAAACTTTCTGTACTATTAAAATGTTTACATGCTCTTATTAGGAATAATAATGTTTATGGTATCGATATTTGTGGTGAACTACCGGTTTATCCTTCTCAGCTCTTTCTAGCTAAATATGCAAATGCTATTAAGAAAAATGAAAAAGCAAACTTACAAATTTTAAAATCAATATATAATACATAAAAAAACAACGAGTACCTTATAAGGCACTCGTTGTTTTTATGCACGATGTTCTTTTAACCACTTCGTAATCGCATCTAACCTCGAAACATCAAAACGTCTCTCTTCACACACATTTAAACTGTTTAAACTTTTCACAATTTCTAATTCATTCGATTTTACATTTTTCGCATCAATCATTTTGCAATATCCGTCTGTAACAGCATTTAAATTTTCATAATAACGTTGAAACGATTTTGATATATGTAAATGTTTTTCAAAGTTTCTTCTTCTTTTTGTCTCGTCAGATTCTTTCCGTTTTCTAAGTTCTTCATCATTCGTATATAAATAAAAATATTGATCGGGAAAACCAATTTCCCTATGTATCAGCTTTTCTTTATAAAAGTTTTCTATTAAAGATAACGGCTGATTAAATATATCAAAATGGAAACACCAATTATAACTAAGTGGTTGATAAATGTCGCCATCAAGTATTACTAATTCATATTGCTCTGATTTCTGCGTTGCTATTTTCCAGCGCTCTACTTGTTTTTCAAAATACCAAGTTCTATGTTCGTTTTTTGGCCTTTCAAACAAAAAATTCACTTCAGGTATAATATACGCACCATAATTTTTTTCTAATTCACGACACGTGCTACTCTTACCAACCGCACTTGCTCCCTCAAACGCTATAATCCCCATAGTTTCTCCCACTTTCATTTACTTAAATCTCTTTGCTTTGCATTTTTTCCCCATAACTGTCCCCATAAAACAATTGAAGCGATAGAAAGCATGATTGTTGTAATGATACTCCCCTCAATACCGAACGAGCCCCCATGAAGGACTTCCGATCCTTTTGTTACAGGTTTAAAAAGTGGTGTAGAATACATTGCCATTCCACTTACTGCAAAACCATAAATATTAAACTGTGCCCAATTCCACAACGAATGCCACGCGCATATCCCCCAAAGACTACTGTCCTTTAAAGCGTAAAAAGCTGCAAATACACCAACTAATATTATATTCGATATTGAAAGAATTGTAATACCTGGATTTAGTAAATGAAGAAAACCAAATAAAAAAGAAGTTACAACAATCCCAATCCATATACGGCTTCTAACAGAAAGGACTGGAAATAACCAACCTCGAACAACAATTTCTTCTGTTGCACCTTGTATTAAAAAAGCAACTAAAGATCCCACAATTCCAATTATAGCGGTTGGCGTAATTTGTTGCATTTGTAGTTGTACATTTCCTGTAAATAAAAGTAGCATTACTGGTATTGAAATGAAAACAAAACCTATTAATGCACCTCTCAAATATTTTCTTATCCACTGATTTCTCCAAAAACCAATGGATGAAATTGATCTTTTCTCTACAAATCTAACCCATAAAAAAACAAAAAATACAGCTCCGCCAAACGTCAATATCATCTCAATATCACTATAAATTGCCTTCATTAAAAGTGTTTCTGCTTTCGGTAAAAATAACATAAATAACATGAACAATTCACCTAAAGTTAAAAATACAATTGCAAGTATAACAGCGAATATTGGATGAACTTTTTTTCTTCCTTCTTTAGCTGCTTCAATTATTTTAAATTGAGTAAATTGCAATATTCTCGCCTCCATAACAAATATATTAATACTATATATCGTTTCTATAATGCAAACTTTCAATAAAAATGTTCTCCGTTTATCATAAACCTAAATTTGGAATAATATATAAATAAAAGAGATGACTTTGTGCGTTTTACTATTATCACCAAGATTATTCACTGGTATTACCAGCACTTGCTATTTCCCACCATTTGTTGTAAGATAGTAATTAAGGTCAATTTAACACCATATTTCCTTTGCATATTATCAAGTATCAATCAGGATTATTTTGTACTCCTTATGGGTGTTTGATAATATGTGAACTTTTATTTTTCATTCAAATAAGGCCGATCATATTGTAATCTTTTTAAATTTTAGGAGGCATTACCATGACATTAACAGGTAAAGTAAAATGGTTTAACAGCGAAAAAGGTTTCGGTTTCATCGAAGTTGCAGACGGTAACGACGTATTCGTTCACTTCTCAGCTATCACTGGCGACGGCTTCAAGTCTCTTGACGAAGGTCAAGAAGTTAGCTTCGAAGTTGAAGACGGTAACCGTGGACCTCAAGCTAAAAACGTTGTAAAGCTATAATTCAAACAATAAAAAGGTTGTTACCAGCTCGGTTAACAACCTTTTTAATATATAACTAAAATTTTTTACATAAAAGGAGTGGTTATATGTATCGCAATCGAAAGAACGATGTAGCTGAAGTACCACCAGAACAAACCCCTGTCTGGGAATGTGAATCAGAGGATTGTTTAGGATGGATGAGAAAGAATTTTTCATTTGAAGAAGAGCCTAAATGCCCTTTATGTAAAAGTAGCATGAAAAGCGGAGAACGTTTATTACCTAAAATAGGTTAATTTTTACTTACCCCCTCTTTTATAAGAGGGGTTTTTTATTATAAATTTATATCCTCTACATCCGTTCGAACTATAGAATACAATAGTGCATCATGTTGCTTATTTCCTTGATGAATATAGCCACGTAATAACCCTTCCTTATGAAAGCCTATTTTAGATAACATTTTACAAGAAGTAACATTTTCAGGATATGTAATAGCTCCAATTCTAAATAAGCCTAAATCTCGAAATCCATAATGAATAATTTCTCGAGCCGCTTCTGACGCATAACCATTCCCCCAATAACGAGGATGTAAGTCATATCCAATTTCAGATCGTTTACTCCATAGTTGTAAATTATTTAATCCAATTGTACCCACTAAAGTATTTGTTTCTTTTAATACAATCCCCCATCGTATTGCCTTTTTCTCAAAGTAATTTTTTGAAAAAGATTCAATCATACGTGAAGCTTGTCCAAACTCCGTAAAAGAATTCATACCGTAATAACACGTTACTTCATCCAATGAAAAGATTTCATATATTTTTTGACAATAAGATTGTTCTATTTCAACTAAACGCAAACGTTCTGTTTCTAATATAGGAAACGCCACAGGATCACTCCTTTCTTTCTACTCATTCATTATAGCAGAAAAAGTATTTATAATTAGGAAAGTCCTCAATGTCCCATTTATCAAATATTTCTAGAGAAGCTTATCCTCTTAATTCAATACGAACTAAAAATAACCCTTCTTGCTTTTGCATGATTAGAAAAAATAAAGAGGTGATCAAAATACTATGATCACCTCTTTATGCTCTATTTATTTGCAACTAATGCCAAAGAGCTGTTGGTCTCCAGTTTACACTTAAAAAACCAGTTTCTCTAAGTAGTGTATCTTACTCATTAACAAAAGGATACAATCACATTCCCTACTCTTACCTTTATTTATAAAAATTAATTGTATTATTTTCATTTTCACCACTCCGTCTTATAATTTCGATTCCGTGCTCACTTTTCCCTTCTAAAACACACCCCTGATCCATACATTTATGGTAAAATGTAGTTAACGTTATGTTTTTCTGTGGAGGTGTAAATGTTCTATGTATATATTCATCGGCTTATCCCTCTTACTCATATTACTCATATTTTTATTTGCAAAAAAGTTCGCCCCAAATTCATTCATGATGACTAGTTTTAAAGGTAATAGCTTTATGACATTTTCAATCGGCATGTTAATCGCTTCCACTCTTTCGCTTTCATATGGAATCTATCACGCAGCAACCTATCAACCTAAACATTTAGATATCACGTTACAAAATCAAAACTTTACTGTTTTCGGTAATGTTGGGGAGCTTGGATATTTCTCAGAAGAGTTACTAAAAAAAGATACAGCAGTTGAATTACATTTTGCCTCTTGGGAAACAATTCAATTAAATAATCCAGAAATAATAGTAAAATACCCTTCAGGTAAACAAGAATCATGGAAACCGAACATAACATCACTTCCAGCCAATAAATTAAAAGAGAAACATGGCATAAAAGAGCTTTATCAACTCTCATCATATTCATTTAAAGAATCTGGGAACATAGCATTAACGATTACTGAGAATAATACAACTAATAAAAAAATCTCAATTCAAGTGAAATAAATAAAACGTCCCTCCAATATACTGGAGGGACATTTTATTTATATATGTATTCTATTTTGACTGTTTCTTTAATGTTGCAATTATTTCATTTGCAGTGTTCTTCCCATTTCCAATACACGCACCAATTCCGACACCGTAATATGAGGCTCCAGCTAAGTATACATTAGGATAAAGATCCGTCATTTTTTCTTGTAATATTTGAACAGCTTGATTATGTTCTAAATGATATTTCGGCATTAAATCTTTCCAATTTGTAACTTCAACTACTTCTGGTTTCCCTTTAATTCCCAGACTCTTTTCAATATCATATAAAGCGACTTGTGCCAATTCTTCTTCACTATAATTTTTAATCGTTGCATATACTGGATTTGTACTCTTATAAAACATTCTTACTAATAGCTTTTGTTTTCCCGATGTATGCTTCCACTTCCGGCTTGTCCATGTACACGCATCACAATGTAAATCACTGTTTTCCGTTACGATAAATCCTGTGCCGTCCGCCGGTAATTGTTCATCAAGTATATCAAATCCTAAGTAAATACTTATAAGAGATGAGTTTTTAAATGTATGAAACTGCTCGTTTAACTCATTAGACCGTAATAAAGTTTCTGCGATATCATGCGGAGCTGCTAAAACAACATAATCAGCTTGGATTGATTCATGATTTGCAAAGGAGATTTCATAGCGATCACCTTGTTTCCTTACAGCAGTCGTTACAGCGCCTTTCTTAACGACTGTCTCAGTCAGCATTTCTTCTAAACGATCAATAATCGTAGATAGTCCACCTTTAAATGATACGAACTTTTTGTTTCCTGCTGATTGAAACTGTTTTTTATTCTCTTCAAAACCTTTAATAATACTTCCATATTTATTTTTATAATCCAGTAAATACGGTAATGTCGATGCCATAGTAAGTTCATTCAATTTACCGGAATATACTCCTGAAAGCACCGGAGCAATTTGTCTTTCCACTAACTCTTTCCCTAAAAAGCTTTCTAAAAATACAGCAAGTGAAGTATCTTTTGTAAACTCTTTATTTTTCGTTATAAAATCTTTTAAAGCAACAATTTTCCCTTTCGTTGATACTAGCGTACTGCTAAACAATGACTCCACACTCATCGGTATCCCAAATATAGTGTCAGATGGAATTGGGTGTAAAGTATTATCAGAATGTATGTAAGAAATACCCGTTTCGTTATATACCATTTCTTCTTCTAAATTCAAATCTTTTACAAGCGGCATAACATGTTCATTACGAGTAACGATAGAATCCGCTCCTGATTCCATAATAAAATCCTTTTCTTCTACACTATGGATTTTACCACCTAAGTACTCTTCTTTTTCTACAAGGATTAAATTTAAATCGATATTATTATCCTTTTTTAATTTTTCTAAATAAAACATAGTAGAAAGTCCCGTTATACCTCCACCGATAACAACAACTGTTTTCATATGTACTGCGCTCCTAACCGATACAATTAATAATTCCTTTATTATTATACCCAAAAGTCCTTATATTCGACTAGCAGCTTGTGCATTCTGTAAGAAATTAGACAATATATTCGAATATATTTCTGGTTGATCGTTATGCACTAAATGACCAGCAAACGGAATAACAGCAATATAAATATTATCGTTTAATTGTTTGAACATTGTAGTAGCTGTAACTTCATCTTCTGCATCTCCCCCAGCAATACAAAGTGTAGGTATTTGAAGATTAGCTACATCACCTGTTTCATCAAATGGGTACCAATCTTTAACTTGCCACGATTCAAGTAATGCTTTCCAGTCACTTTTCTCATGAATTTCATTCATATACGTTATAACTTCTTTATTTTCCATCAATTCCTGATGACACTTTGCTTCATACTCCTGAGACTCTTCCCAATTTTCTCTCTTAACCGGAAAAATACCTGAAAAAGTTAATGTTCTCACTTTATCTGGATATTTTTTTGCAAATAATAAAGCGACTAATCCTCCTAGTGAAACACCAGCTATATGACATCTATCAATTTGTAAATGTACTAACGTATCATGTAAATCCTTTACAGATCGTAGGAAATAATTCTCCAACGTCCCCCCTGATCTTCCATGTCCTCTTAAATCAGGACGAATGATTTGATAGTTTTTTTCTCGAAAAAATGCTACCTGCTCTTCATACTCTACTAAACCTGTCATACCACCAGAGTGTAAAAGCATAATTGGTTCCCCTTCGCCTGAAATGTGCGTATGTAATATCATATATCTCCCTCCTTCAAAACAGAATATTCTATCTATTATCAGTATATAGAATATACATCTGAATTTCCAAATAAAAAAGAACTATAACATTTTCAAATCATGCCATAGTTCTTTTTATTTTAAAAACATAAAGTAATTAATCAATTTGTCTATTTCTTGACTTAATGCCAATACTTTTTCATGTTGAATTCCGTAATCCGATACTAAATATAAAAGTTCTTCTTTCTTTATTTCAATGACTTTTTCCAATTTCACTAATTCCATGTCGTTTTACTTCTCTCTCCAATACTAAAATATATGTATTTTAGTATTGCCTATTTACATAATTAGTAAAAGTAAAATAAGCATGTAAAATCTTACAAATAAAAAAATAATATACCTATCAACAAAAAATTTTAAATTTAACCCTTTATACAGATCATTAGACTTCATTATGTATTAATAACAAATCGGAATTTCTCTAATGTAATATCTTTATATTCTGGAGCTCTCTTTATATGATCAAAATAACTATATGAGAATTTAAAAACATGCCCGAAATCCCAATCAAACGCACTATAGTCTTTTAGCCAAAATTGATTTTCTGTTGGTAATACATAAGCACGTTTTGATTCGATTAAAGGTAAACGATCTATAGGTGAGTGCAAGTTAATTTCAGTATTCGGCATAAGATATTGACTAGCACGTAACACGTATACTAGTTTTAACAGTGGACGTATCCCTCGTTGGAATATATCTCTATGCCCTAAATCATACATAATATTAATTGCATGAGAAAAAGTAAGCAAATGACCAATTAAATCATGATGCGCTTCCGCTCTATAAATAATATTAAATTGCGAGAGCTCCTTTAAAATAAACTTAGATAATTGTTTCGGATTTTTGAATTCACTTTCTATCTCATCGTTTATACTTAATTGTTTTACTTCCTTCGTCGTAAAACCAATCCACGATCTACCAGGAATTGTTTTTCGAAACGATAATATAAGGTTAGTAATCCCCTCAATTGCTTGATTATTCCCCCATTTTTGTAACTCTTTCATAGCTAATAAACTTAATGCAGCATAAATGACATTATGCCCCACCCAATGAAGTTCATCAATTGTATGCTCCATTGATTTTATAATCAGTTTTTCAGCACTTTGAAAATCAATTTCTTTTTTACTATCGATGATTTCACCTAAGTTTTGATTGTTCAACATCATTTTTGTTTGAGAATACATACTACGATTTATCTCTTCTTCCATATTGTTATCTTTCATAAAAAAATAACTAGCAATTGCAGCTGCTCCGAAATGCGCATGCCAAATATCATTTGTTTGTTTTTTACACTGAGAAATAATTGAAAGACCCTCTCTTAAAACAGTTTTATTTTCCATCTATTTTTCCCCCGTAATAAAAATCACTTAATACTCATCCTAAAGATGGTGTCAATACAAATAAAATATGATTGGATTCATCACTTTTATTCAAAAAGCGATGTTTCACATTTGGCGGAATACGTACAACATCGCCTTCTTCTAAAAAATATTCTTTTCCTTCTAACTCCACATACACTTCTCCTTTCATAACAACAGCAATCTCTTCTTTATCTTCATGTGAATAGTGACTTTCCGTTGTGTTTGCTTGTTTATTTAAATCCATTATTAACATTTCAATTCGTGCTTTCATAAAATCCGGTGTTAATACATCATATACAATGTGATCATTGTTCTCCCGATACACTTTTTTTCGATCTTTTTTCTTAGAAATGAGTGAATCTGTATCAATCTCATTAATAAAAAGTGTAAATAGCGGCACATTTAATGCTTTCGCAATTAATTCCAATACACTTAAAGAAGGATTCGCATATCCTCGTTCAATTTGACTAATTAGTGAAGTACTAATTCCTGCATAATCAGCAAATTCACGAATTGTCATATTATTTTTCTTACGATAACTTAATACAGTTTGTCCGAGTCTATCATGTATCATAGTAAAACCTTCCTTTCGTTCATCATATTGCATGTTTCGTTGTCTTTGTGCTGACATAGTAAACAAAGGCAAATAATCCTTTCCTATCGCCTTAAGGACTTATATACTTACCTTTGTACATTATATCGTATTTAGTTCATTATAATAAACAATCTATCGGAGGGACAAACTGTGAAATCACCTATTCTTTCATATTGCATCTTATTTTTCGGCGTATTCGCCCTATCAACTTCAGCAATTTTCGTAAAATTGGCAGATGCTCCTGCGGCTATCATTGCTTTTTACCGTTTATTTTTTGCTGCACTGATTCTATTACCGTTATTACTATTTAATAAAAATAATCGAAACGAGCTAAAAACAGTAACAAACAGACAATGGGGATTCGGATTCATATCCGGGCTATTTTTAGCTGCACATTATGTACTATGGTTTGAATCATTACAATATACTTCTGTAGCGAGTTCTACAGTTATCGTAACGTTACAACCTTTATTTTCAATGATTGGTGGTTACTTTCTATTTAAAGAGAGATTTACGAAAGGAGCGGTCATTGGTTGCCTCATCGCTATTTCAGGAAGTATCGTCATCGGATGGCAAGACTTCCAAATTAGTGGAGAAGCTTTATACGGGGACATTTTAGCCTTTATTGCGGCCGGAATTATTACCACTTACTTTTTCATTAGCCAACATGTTCGTAAAGATTTATCACTTATACCGTATTCGGTAATTAGTTATGGAAGTAGCGCCTGTTTTCTCGGTATTTTTTCCTACATGCAGCAAGAATCTTTCATCCATTACTCTACACAAACTTGGTTGTGCTTTATCGGCTTAGCATTTATTGCTACAATTTTAGGGCAAACAGTTTTTAATTGGTTATTAAAATGGATGAGTGCTACTGTAATCTCTATGAGTATTTTAGGAGAAACGATTGGAACTTGTATACTAGCGTACTTTATATTAAATGAGACTATTTCTTTACAACAAGGGCTAGGCATTACAGTTATTTTTATTGGTTTAGCATTATTCTTATTACAACCAAAACTACCGAATCACAACTAACAAATAAAAAAGCATGACATTAATTTGTCATGCTTTTCACTATTCATTATGTACAATTAAACCATCAGGTCTAAAACGACTCATCATAATTTCATTAATAAACTTTCCGTGAGCCTTCAAATTCCCTACTTTTATTCCCTCTTCTACAAATCCAAATTTTTCATATAGCGATTTCGCTTTCGGATTCGTTTCTAAAACACCAAGCTCTACTCGCTCTAGCATTAACCAATTATCAGCTAAATCAAGCATTTTTGTAAGAAGTGTTTTCCCAATGCCTTTATTATGATATTCACTATCTACCCCCATAAACAAATCCCCCGAATGAGATCTACGTCCTGGGCTTTGGGTTAATCCAACAAATCCAACAACTTTTCCATCATACTCTGCAACAAATTCAAATTGATTTGGCGCTAAATTACGAATTCTATTTTCCATCGCATCTACACGCATACTAGGTAAGAAAACCATATAAGGTAATACATCATCTTGTACGCATATACGATGAATTGCTCTAGCATCTTGTATTTCTACCGCTCTTAGTTTGATCTCCATATTTTCTCCCCTCCATATTCATAACAATACATATTCATTCTAGACCCCTGGGTGAAACCCCTTCTCTTCTATATTTCTTTATGTTATTTTTACATAATCATTTCAGTATAACATCCAATTTATGAACAGCTTATCTACATTTGGTTAACTTTTTACTTTATTATATAACTCCAGCAGATTTTCAATTGGAATACCATTTATTTTCATACCAGTTATATCACAATTTTCTATTTCCATATTTTTCAGATTACTATTACTTATCGCACTACCTTCCAAATCACATCTATTAAATGAAATAGGATGTTTACCTTCTCCAAGGTGTGTATCTTTAAAATGAACTCCACCTAAAGTCACAAAAGAAAATTTACTACCGGAAAAATTTAAATCGGCATATAAAGAACTTTTAAAATTTATATTTCTAAACTTTGATTGACTCACATTACAATTACTCATCTTCATATTCATCATATTGCTACCAACAAAGGAACTGTTTTTTAAATTCACTTGATAATACTCTGTATTTGCTAGATTACAGTTTTCATATTGGCTATTTTTCATATCATTATTTTTAATCAGGTTCTCTTTAGCTGACTCTACAGTTATTCTTTTTACATAACAATACTCATCTTCAGATTTAAAAATTATTTCATAGCCCATTTTTTCATAAAAATGATGATTATTAAGTTGTCTACTGGATGTTTCGAGATCCCAAACCCTTATGCTTGGATATTCCACTTCAATTGATTTAATAACATGTGATCCAATTCCTTTTCCTTGATAATCAGGATCTACAAAAATACGATCAATTCGACCGTATGACTTACCAGAAATCGTAACTATAATTCCTCCGATTATTTTGTCATCCACTATTACCTTAAAAGAATCCAGTTCTTCGATTGAATATCTCATCATTTCAACTGAAGAATAGCCTGGTGGTTGGATGTTATAGTCAATGACATCACCTTGACCGCATAGCCATCGTTTTGCTTCTTCATCAAATGTTCTTGTCATTATTTCTGTTAACTTTTCAGCATCTAAAATTGTAGCTTTTTCTATAGATATTATTATCATTTTTGTTTTCTCCTTCATTGTTACAAGATAATAAGTTTTGCGAACCGTATAGTTATAAAATAAAGAAAATTAAAATTAATAACTTCATTTACTATTAAACTACAAATCAACCTATATTTTCCACCATTACTTAGTATTAATGAATAAAAAAGAGACCATGCTATATAAACATGTTCTCCTCTTTTATTCATTTTCAATTGTGTATAATTAAAAATTAGATATTACTTTAGCCACTCGTTGCAACTATTACTTAACTCCTGTAAATCCTCTATAAATCGACTCGCATGATATCCATCACAAACCGAATGATGAATTTGTAATGAAACTGGTAGCATAACCTTATTTTCTTCATTAAAATATTTCCCACAAGTTATAATTGGTAATAGAAAATCACCATCATTATTAATATTAAGATTAAATCCAGTAAAACTAGCCCAAGGTATGCTAGAAATAGGAAAAACATTTGGCGGAACATTTTCTTTTGTGAAGAGACCATGAACACCAGCATAGTACCTCATATCCTCTTCATAGTTTTTATAGAAAATGTGAAAATCATTAGAATAATCCGTCCATATACTTGAAAAAGATTTATCATCTTTATGGAAGATTGTATAACTTGGTATCATTTCCTCCCAATATCCTAAAACTCCTTCATCGTTAAAACATGTTCGAAATTCTTTATGATTATTTATTACTCTAGAAATTAAATATATAAAAACGGGATAAAATTTTATTCCTTTTTGATGTAATTCCTTTAATAACCTCGTAATATCAACATTCACAGTCATACTAAACGTACATTTCAACTTTAAATAATGTTCAAAATACTGCTCTCTATTCCAATTTTCTCTGTCAATTATATAAAACTTCATTGTAATAGCCTCCTAAAAATTTTTTATTTTAGAAGGCTAACTTTCTTGTTTTCACCAAACCTGTTCACTCCTAATAGTTAAAGTTTTTATTTAATTATATAACATCTACAAAAATTCATTCACATATTTATTGAAATCCAACCACATACTATTAATAAATCAACTGACGTTTGGAGGATTCAAACATGAATGACAAAAATGTAAATAAAAAAGATAATGCTATCGCAAACAATACACCTATTCAAAATGATAATACTGCAAATCTTAATATCGAAGAACAAGCAATGAACGGCTTATATGGAATGCCAGAAACTGCTATTGAAGATGCTGATCATGCTGTAACTGATGATTTGACTTCAAAAAATTAATAAAATACATAGAAGAAAGCCAAGGAAAATATCCTTGGCTTTCTTAACTATGCATCCACCTTTTGTACTTCTTCACTCTTTCTTGAAAGCTTTCCTGGCCAAAAAGCAAAGCGACCTAGAACAACTGTAATTGCTGGTACAAGTAAT
Organism: Bacillus cereus group sp. N6; assembly: GCF_016483705.1. Classification (NCBI taxonomy): domain Bacteria; kingdom Bacillati; phylum Bacillota; class Bacilli; order Caryophanales; family Bacillaceae; genus Bacillus; species Bacillus cereus group sp. N6. Next base: position 28,549 of record NZ_JAEHBI010000035.1, on the reverse strand, counting down.
GGTCTAACAATAAATGTATCTAGTATTACACCAATTGCAGTTACAATACCAAATTGAACAAGAACTTGAATTGGAAGTGTACCTAACACTGCAAAAGTTCCTGCTAAAATTAAACCTGCGGATGTAATGACACTACCTGTTTGTATAACGCCATTTTTTATAGCATCCAAGTGATTTTGTGTCTTTCTGTTTTTCCATATTTCTGAAACCATAAAGATATTATAATCTTCACCTAAAGCAACCAGAAATACGAATGCATACAACGGTATCGCACCTTGAATGGCCGGCGCTCCCATACCATAATGAAGCAATAGCCACCCTGCTCCTAGTGCCGAGAAGAACGATAATACAACAGTTACAATTAAATAAATCATCGCGACAATTGATCGTAAGTAAACAAGTAATAATAAAGCTATAATACTAATTATTACTGGAATGATAACTGCTTCATCACGTTCCGTAATTTGCTTTGTATCATATAATGATGCTGTTTCTCCGCCAATCCATAGTTGATCTTCTGAATTACTAATCCCAGCATCTTTTAATACTTTTTCTACACTACTTTTCAATTTAGGGATTTGATCTAACGCTTCAATTGAGTATGGATTTTCAGCTAAAGAAACCTCATACATTTGTATTTGCTTATTTTCTTTACCCTCTTTTGGGTCTTTTACTGTATTTACAAAAGAAAATCCCTCTAGTTCTTCTTTAATAGGAAGCTCTTTTCCTTTCGTATCAACAACAACTTTTACTGGTGCTAGTTCTCCAGCTGAAAAATGATCACTAATTAACGTAAACCCTTCACGTGAAGGCATATCTTTTGGAAACGATTCTAATAAGTCATATGTGTATTGAATACGTGGTACAAATGAAGCCAATCCACCTAAAACAAATACAGTGAGCATAATTATTGTCCACGGTCTTCGTACTACGACATCTCCAAGTTTTTTACTAAAGGCACCTTTTGATTTTTTAACTTTTACAACTTTCTTTTTCTTTCTTGCAAATTCCTCATTCATTGAAGTTGTTCTCGGTATAAATGGGAAGAATGCAGTTCTACCGAAAATTAATAATAACGCTGGTAAAATTGTTAAAGCAGCAATTCCCATTATGAATACAGCAACACTAAATGGTACCGCAAATCGATGAAAGGCACCGTAATGAGCGAGTAATAATGTTCCTAATCCAAGTACAACAGTTAACGCACTCATTATAATTGCTCCGCCAGAAGCTTTAATTGCAAGTTGCAATGCTTTATATATACTTTCTTCCTCTAGCAAGTACTCTCTATATCTCGAAATTAAAAATAGACAATAGTCCGTTCCAGCACCAAACAATAATACTGTCATAATTGATATCGCTTGGGCATCTACTTTAATCCATCCGTGATCAGCTAAAAAACCAAGTGTAGGACTAATAATACCGTATGCAAAGCCCACAACAAGTAAAGGTAAAATTGCTAAAATTGGTGAACGATACAGTAAAATTAATAAGACTAATACGAGTAGTACAGTAGCAACTAACAGCTTCACATCAGCTTGACTAAATAAGCTAACCGCATCAGTTTGAATACCTACAGGTCCAGATAATCGAACATGTAAACCAGATTCACTTATTTTTTGTTTAAATGGATCTTCCTCCACCTTACTATTTACTATCTTTCTTAAATCTTCAAGATTTCCTTTTAATATATCTGTTCCGGCAGATTTATTAAAGAATACCGGTGTGACAAATGATGTACCATCTTTTGATGCGCTTTTTGCTAATACTTGTTCTGGTATTGTATCAAATGGTGGTAACGTTGATTGTTCTTTTAAAGGACTGGCCTTTAATTCTTTATAAACGTCTTGTATGAGTTTATAATCCTGTGACTGTAATCCACCATCTTTATACCATACTACTAACAAAGGATTCCCTGCATTATTCGGAAACTCGTTTTTCATTAGTGCTTCCGCTTGCTGCGACATAGCTGTTTCAGGTAAATTTTTCGGATTCGGTTCTTTTGTACTATTTACTTGTGGTAACGTAAATGAAAGTAATAATGTAATAAGAATCCATACTGATAAAGTTATCCATTGTGTATGCTTCCCTGCTACAAGCCTCCCTAACATATGTAACGGGTGCTTTTTCATAAAAACCCACCTTCCTTTTCTCTTCCACTATTAATTATATATACCGGTCGGTTAATTAATCAAGAATGAATAAAAATTTGTGTTATAATTATCTCAACAATACATGTCAGGAGCGAATAGATTTGGAACAAAAACAACGTCCTCTCGGAAGGCCTCGTCAAAATAAAAATACAAAATCTACAAAAGAAACCATTTTGGAAGTGGCAACTCGGCTATTTCTTACTCAAAATTATCAAGTCGTTTCCATGGATGAAGTCGCAAAAGTTTGTGGTGTTACGAAAGCAACCGTCTACTATTACTATTCAACAAAAGCAGATTTATTTACCGCTACTATGATTCAAATGATGATACGTATACGCGAGAATATGTCTCAAATCCTTTCTACAAATAAGACTTTAAAAGAAAGATTATTGGACTTCGCTAAAGTCTACTTACACGCAACGATGGATATTGATATGAAGAATTTTATGAAAGATGCAAAACTATCATTATCTGAAGAACAATTGAAAGAATTAAAAGACGCTGAAGACAACATGTATGAAGTATTAGAAAAAGCACTCGATAACGCAATGCAAATTGGAGAAATCCCAAAAGGAAATGCTACATTTGCTGCTTACGCTTTCGTTTCTTTATTATCAATGGGAAATTTTAAGGATGAGAGCCATAATGATATTCCTTCAAATATAGATAACTTAGCAAAAGAAATCGTTTCTTTTTATTGGAACGGGTTAGGTCATTAATATTAAATAGATTTTCTTGAATAAAAGAGCATGTTTGAATTTTTTTCAAACATGCTCTTTTATTTATTTACTATTAATTAGATTATACTTCAGCTCAGTTTAACAAAAAATTCCTCTTCAACTTTTACAAATTTTGAATTTGAATCTTTATATTCTCCTTACTTAATCCCCCATGGTAACAAACTACCGATTCAATATCAAGATTTGAATACCTCTTCAAAGACTGCTGTGCTTCCTTAACATTTAAAGTAGTTAGGACGTGAATTCCTCCTAACTTTCCATTCACACTATATATAGAATCTCCTGCAATAAGGGTTTTACTTTGTTTCAAATATAAACTAATATGACCTGGAGTGTGTCCTGGGGTATGTAGAATTAGTATCCCACCGCAATACGGAAGTTCTTGCCCATCAATCACAGTATTACTCACTTTTCCTTTTGGTGGATTCTCGACTTTTCCATCTTTCAATAAAGGTAAATTTCCCTCAATATATGGCTTATCTAACTCGTGCGCATAAACTTTAATATTACTTCCACAGCGTTGCAATAACTCTGGAAGACTACCTATATGATCTATATCCTGATGCGTCAAAATCACGACTTTTAACTTATCAAATGATACCCCAACCTTTTCCATCCCTACTTGTATATCTTCAAATTGTCCAGGAAAACCAGTATCTATTAAAACTGCCATTTCATCTCTCATAAAAGAATTGGGTGAATAATAAAGTGAAACTTTAATCAGTGGGGGTTTTCTTCATCCCCAACTGATTATTAGTTGAACCAATCGGACTTTTATGGGCAGTTGATCCCCCACCTAAATTCTTTGCTTTCGTTGAATTTTGAGGTGGGGGTCTTACTGCCCATTAAAGCGGGATAAATTCTTGAAACTCAAGTTGTAACATTTCTACCCCTTTAGCAATCTCCATATAGCAATTCTCCTTTATACTGAAGTTTGAAGATATGTACGAATAAACTGGAAATATAAAGCTCCACTATCTTATAATGTGTTTTGTCATTCCAACAGAAAATGCCTCAAACCCCATAGATTCATAATAAGATTGCAATTTTTCCACACACATAAGTTGAGGAATTACCTTGTTTTGTTCGCAGTGATGGATTAATCGTTCTACTATTTCTTTTCCAATACCAATGGACTGATACTCTGGTAATAACACAAACACCACAAATAACGCCTGTTATCACGCCATCTGATATAATACGCCCCATCCCTACTAGCTTCTTATCATCAAAAGCATACATTGCATACCAACTTTGTTTACACATTTGTTCTAACTCGTTAACCGTTAATTGAAGAGAATTCCATCCTAAAGATTCATATACAGTTAATAATCCATTGAAATTTGTTGGGTGTTCCATTGTATAATTTATACTGTTATTCATGTAAATACTCCTTATTTTCTCGTTTGTTTTTATTTCATACAATTATCTTTAATATGAAATTAATTTATACAAACTTCCCTAAGAACAATATAATTCCTTCTTAACATAAAATAAAAAGAAGTTATCTCACTTAAGATAACTTCTTTTTTATAAGACTCTCATTATATTATCAACCAAAAATTATACAACTGCATACGATAAGCACAAACAGAACTAATAAACCATTTGAGAAATACCCCATAGAATACTACCCCTTTATTTCATTATGTTAAAGATTTTATCATAAAATTATTTACAACATAATAACTGAAAAAGACATTGCATGCATTAGTTATATGTATTTAGTAATATTCCCTTTCCGGTCATACTCTCCTCTCCTAAAAGCATCTCTCATACTCTTCTATTTCAATTCATATAATTTTAAAAATAAATCATAGTAAACATTAATTTACTATGATGGATTAAATCACTTGTTTTATCATTAAAATAGTAATAAAATAATTACTAAATGCATAAAGGAAGCGAAAATGATGACCCAAAACGAATTATTAAACGAATACATGAATTTATTATTAAATATGTCAGGTACTTTCAAATTATTATCGGAAAAATCATCTGAATTTACACATATAGAGCAACACGTAGTGGAATATATCGCACAAAAAAAGGTGCCTGTAAATTTAAAAATGATTGCCAGTTATTTAAACATACCTAAACAACAATTAAGCGTAACAGTTCGTAATTTAGAACTAAATGGATACATTATAAAAAAACAAGATACGGTAGACAAAAGAGCTATATTAATCTCTCTAACAGAAAAGGCTGAAAAGGTACATTATGAGAGATGGAAACAAATATATAATAATTTCACTAATAATCTTGAGAAACTAAGTGAAGAAGATCAACGTGATTTAACTTACGGATTGTATAAAACAAATAAAATGCTCTCAAAAATGTTAAATAACGATTAAAAATATAAATAATTTTTTATTACACGGAGGATGTTTCATGGTTAAAGAAATAGATATTCATTCAGTACAAGGTACGATGCTTATTCCGCTATGGGGACGTGCCTATGGCAGTGAGAAAAATAAAGATATTTTAGATGATACGGAAGCAATTCGAATTATTAAAGAATGTGATTTTGACTTCTCAACAATAGCAAATACATTTGGTGAATACGGATGTATCACATACATTACTCGCGCACGAAAAATTGATGATACGATAAAAAAATTCATTATAAAACATCCAAATGCTACTATTGTAAATATCGGTTCTGGACTAGACACTACTTTTTCTAGAATTGATAACGGTACGATACATTGGTATAATCTTGATTTGCCCGATGCTATTTCATTTCGAAAAACATTAATTGAAGATACACCAAGAAACATGAGCATCGCTAAATCATTTTTTGATACTTCTTGGTTTGACGATATAAAATATGATCCAAACGACGGTATTCTTTTTATATCAGCTGGCGTGTTTTATTACTTTAAAGAAGAGGATTTGAAGAAAATCATAGTCGCTGTGTCAAAACGTTTTCCTGGAGGCGAATTATACTTTGACGCTGAATCAAAATTTGCACTGAACCTTTCAAATGCTACTGTAAAGAAATCCGGTAATAACGGCGCAATGATGCATTTTTATGTAAACAATCCAAAATCAATAGAAAAATGGTCTTCTACCATAAAAGTATTAAGCTGCTCTCCTTTCTTTAAAGATATACCTACAAATAAAGATTGGGATGGTAGTACGCGCATTATGATGCGAATTGTAAACTTAATAAAGATGTTAAAGTTTGTTCATGTGCGATTCAATAGAAAATAAGAAAAGAAGAAGATCTTAAGTTTACAAGGTCTTCTTCTTTTCTTATTTTTCAACTGCTTTAGTTACTGACTTATAATTGTATTGTATAGATGTAAACTCTTCACCAAAATATATTCACTACTTCTTATCCTCATTTATATGAATAGCTTTCTTACTCGAAAATAGATTTTTAAAAATTCCTACCCCTACAATTAATAGACCTATCCCAACTAATTTATTTATTTGCAATGGAATGCTCTCCATTCCAAATAATCCGAATGTATCAATACATAACGCAACAACTAATTGAGTAATAAGGCTAATTAACACCGTATACGCTGGACCTAAACTCTTTATTGCACCCATTATACAAATAATTAACCCGATGCCAAACAATCCACTTACATAAAACAAATAATTTGTAGTATACACTTTAATGCTAATACTGTTTTCTGTAATGATATAAAATAGAATAGAACTTATGAGACCTATTCCAAGAACACATGCTGTTGTTAACCACTGTCCTACACTTTCATTTACCTTTGCATTAAAAATAGATTGTAAACTAATTAATACGCCAGCTATTATAGCTAAACTAAATCCAATCATATTCCCTCTCCCCTATTCATTGCTCATATATATTATTTTTAGCAACTTCCTTCATTCTAAAAAAATCTTTAATTACAATAACACCATTTTTCTTTTCAATTAATTTTTCTTTATAAAATTTTTGTAACACCCGTATGACGTGCCTATAACTTACTCCTATAAAATCCGCAATACTTGATATCGAAGTTGCATCCAAATCTTTTTTATACATATTCCCGTTACTATCAGTAGAAATAGAAAGTAAATAACTAGCTACACGTACTTCTACTGGATAAAGTAAATTAAGTGCTGTAAAACGAGTCGATATTTTTAATGTGTTTGCAATGTTTTCAAGCAAGAAGTTCATAAATATAGGATCATGTAATAACTTATTTCTAATTACAGCATGAGAAATAGAGATGGCTATAACATCTGAACAAGCTTCAACGACATTATGCGCTTTGCTATTTTGTATTAATTCAATATCGCCAACAACCGCCAATGGATTGATAAAACGAAGGATCAGTTTCTTTCCCTCTGGTGTAATCGTATAAACTTTTACTTTACCTTTAACAACAAAATATAAACGATCCATTGCGTCATCTATATTGCAAATAAGCTCGCCTTTTTCAAAATGATTTACTTGAAAATAAGCTGTATCTATCTCTGAAAAAATTTCAAGCATTTTATTAGTTTTCAAATAATGGATAATTAAATCTGATCTATTCTCCATTTTCATTTCCTCCTTTCATTTACATATTAAATACAACAATACCTATAATCATTACTATTGTTCCCACAATATGATATCTCTCCATCTGTATCTTTTTTATTTGAAATAATCCCTTCATTTCAATTAGAGTTGCTGTTAATAATTGAGCAACCATAAGTGTTCCAGCTGTTAATGTAACTCCCATTGCATGTATCGCTACTGTTTCTGCACAAATAATTAATCCGCCAAGTGCACCAGCTACTAAATATATTTTTTTCACATCCTTTAAATCCGCTATTTTCTCTTCTTTCTTTAACAAAAATATTGTTGTTGCAATAATGAATCCAATTAAATGCGTAATAATACTTGTCGACCATATACCGATATGTGAACTAAGTTTTGCATTAAATGTACCTTGAAGTGTAATAAATACGCCAGCTAAAATAGCAAATACAACGCCTTTCAAAAAATCATCTCCTAATCTTCTATTTCTGACTTAATTAAAAGCTATAATCCTATAAAGGCAAAAGGACAAATGTCACATCAATATGAAAATAGCTACAAATGAACAATAAAAAACACAACTCAAAATATTTGAGATGTGTTTTTTATTGTTTTATCGTTATATAATATTTTAATATTTATAACTACGCTATATTAACAGGTTTATTCTTCATAACAAACTTTCCAAATAAGAAACGCACAAGTGGCCCCATAATAATTAATTGTAATGGATACGCCAAAATGAAATTTTTAATGAAAATTGAAAAATACATCGATACAAATGAGTCTCCTTGTAGTCCACCATGTAAATACATCATAGCCATTCCGTAAAAAGACATAAAGAAAACCATTCCAATTACCATAGCTGTCGCCATCGCAACTATAATATTTATTTTCTTCGATTTATCAAACGGTAACATGAATACAAGTTTTTTCGTACAAGGTCCAACGATACATATTTCAATTAATAATGCAATAATGAATCCAATTATTAGTTCTAATGCGATCTCCTTAATATGAATTGGCCCTCCTGCTCCATTCAGTAATAAATTATAAAACGTCATTACAATAACCATCCCAAGGCACATCATCATACCAAATTGGAGGTTTTCCTTTCTTGTTGTTGGCAATTTCTATCATCCTTTCTGTTTAAGTCTTTGTCATTATATCGATTATGGAAACCTCTTCGTAAGTGAACATTTTGTGAACAAATTTAAAGCGTTATCATATATTCACTATACTTTCTGATCAAATTCTCACTCTTACTTATAAAGGTTTTATATATTTCAATGTTGAATTACTAAATTTAACATTGAAATACATTACTACTAGGAGGATAACCATGAATGACATAGAATTTTACGTATACCACATCGTTACAAGGGAAAAAATGAATATTGGACAAATCATTCATTTCGATAAAAATCAAACGAATACCCTCTTTCATTTCTTTTTTGAAAGGGAACATTTGAATTCTAACGGTGAAGATCCCATGCAAATTTTAAAAGAACATTATACAAATGAAGAATTACATATAAATAATGAAAATGCTAAAGTAGTTATGAATTATATGAATCAAACAATTAGAGCCGTTAGAGAAACGATTGTAGAAATGGTAAGACTACAAGAATTCCCTGAATACCCTTCAAGATTATCTTGTTTATATGCTGCAAAGAGCTATGAAGATACTTTAAAATGGAAAGCATTATTTGATTCTTACAATCGAGAAGTTTTGCAGATTGTTAAACTACGAGTAATTGGAAATTGTTTTGAAGGTGACGGAAATCTTTTACCGAAAGAAGATGGTATTCCTTTCTCTCAAAAAATTGAACAAGCAAGAGAGTATTGGAAAGGAAACGTTAGTAATGAACTTCCTGAGTTACTGATCAATGGAAAAATTGAAGTGGTGGAAATTATTGATGATTTTTCCGCAATTCATATTTAATTCCTAACTAAATCATATAGGATGGAGATTATAATGATGAAAAAAGTGTACTTCAATCATGATGGTGGTGTAGATGATTTAATTTCATTATTTTTATTACTCCAGATGGATAATGTCAAACTTACAGGTGTTTCAGTTATCCCTGCAGATTGCTATTTAGAACCAGCAATGTCTGCAAGTCGCAAAATTATTGATCGCTTCGGCAAAGGAAATATTGAAGTAGCCGCATCAAATTCCCGTGCAAAAAATCCATTTCCAAAAGAGTGGCGGATGCATGCATTTTATGTAGATGCTTTACCCATTTTAAATGAGTCTGGAAAAGTTGTAACACCCGTAGCAGAAAAACCTGCACATCATCATTTAATTGAAACCCTACTACAAACTGAAGAGAAAACAACTTTATTATTTACAGGGCCTCTTACCGATTTAGCGCGTGCACTATATGAAGCACCTGTAATCGAGGGGAAAATTGAGCGCCTTGTTTGGATGGGAGGAACATTTCGTACTGCCGGCAATGTACATGAACCAGAACATGATGGAACGGCTGAGTGGAATTCGTTTTGGGATCCTGAAGCAGTAGCTCGTGTGTGGGAATCAAAAATTAAAATCGACTTAGTAACGCTAGAAAGTACAAACCAAGTTCCATTAACTATAGACATACGTGAAAGTTGGGCAAAAGAGCGTAAATATATTGGTGTTGATTTTCTTGGTCAATGCTATGCAATGGTTCCTCCCCTCGTTCATTTCTCAACTAACTCTACTTACTATTTGTGGGATGTATTGACTGCTGCCTTTATCGGGAAATCTGACCTTGCAAAATTACAAACAATTAATAGTATTATTCATACATATGGACCTAGCCAGGGGCGTACAGTGGAAACTGTTGACGGACGACCTGTAAATGTAGTATATGATGTAAACCACAATGGATTTTTTAACTATATAACTGAATTAGCGAAGAAAGCTTCCACTTGAACCACTATCTATATGAAAAATAAATAGAATGGCATTATTTTAGACGATAAACCCCATATTTAGAATTTGTTTGAAACTACATATTTAACTATTGAAAAGAGTATTGAATTAACTTTCAATACTCTTTTTATGTAGTTTAATTATATTTGATTAGTGTAGTGTCTTACTGATTATTCATTTCATAACCATTTACAAAAAACGTAATTGTTTCTAATTCATCTTCATTTAATTCTCTATTTACGTCTCGTTTATACGCTGTCTTTATGTTTTCTTCATCGCCTTTATGAATTTCTGTATAAGTTCCTACTGTTTTTAACAAATGCATTTCTTGTAAAAACTCATCCCGACTTATAGCTGTCCCATGAGAAAGAATATAAGTTTCAGCATCAAATGCCTCCAACTCTTCTATTAATTTAAACGTTCGTTTCATCGAATAGTTCCACTTTGAAGAGAAGATATCTGCATATATACAGTCTCCTAAAAATAAAATCTTTTCTTCTTTCACGTAAATAACAACTGAATCATGTGCATGATCTCCGCCGACATGTTTTAACACGCATGTCACTTCACCAAGGTCTAATTCAATTTGATCCTGGAACGTTAAGGTCGGAGGAATAATTTTAATATTTCTCGCTTTTTCTTCAAACTCTTTTTTAATGCAATCTGCACAAAATGCAATTTCAGTACCATCTTTTACGCGTGCGTCCAACGCTTCATCTGTCCATTCATAAGATACTAGTGGCTGCATTTCTTTCTTCGTTTCTGCATGCGCAATAGTTAATGCATCTTGTAGTACAGGCAATCCAAAAATATGATCCCAGTGCCAATGCGTTAATGCTACGAAATCAGGACTTGATACATTCTGTTCTTTTAGCATTTCTAAAAATAATTGTGCATGTTCTTCTGAATTCCCTGCATCAATCATTAAAGTTTTTTCTTGTCCAACGACCATTCCTAATATAGGTCTATCTGTTTCAGAAACTGGTGTCATATACCAAAATGAGTTTCCTATTTTTTTAATTTGCTGCATTACAAACCCCTCCATTTATTACTATTCTCTTCAATTATTATCTGTAAAACCTTCATCCAGCACATAGCATGAAATAATATATATCGCTTTCTTTAGAACATAGTAACTTCATCTATCCATTTAAATAAGCATCCCAATCATAGTCTTCAATTTTATAGAATCTACCTTCATCATTTCTTTCATATGCACATAAAGGTGGTTCTTCAAGAAAGTTTAAAATAGAATCATCCATATTCAAAATGACTCCAATTGAAATAATTTGAAAGTTTTTAGGATTATTGACATAGTCATCACTTTCATAACCACTTAATATTGACCAACCAGAGTCACCTTCTTCTCTTGAATCCTCTTTAAGCATAAAGTTAAATTCTCTTTTTTCAAGTACATCATCACTAACAATTACCTTCGTATCAAAATAAAAATCCCAATCTTTTGAAGCTGGATCATTATATTCCGTATCACATATATTTTCAATTCCAAATGAAATTTTATCACCTATTTTTAAATCTAAACGATATGGATCATTGATCAGTTCCCCTACAAACTTTTTCTCATTTCTTTCAGTGATTTCCACCCACATTCGTTCACCATGAAACCCATCTTCGTCTTCGATTTTAGTTACAAAAATTAACTTTACCAAATCTCCAACCTTTAATTTCTCCAAAACTTCTGAGCTAGGAAGATAGAATGTATAGGGCGCTTCTTTATTTATTTCATAAACATTATCTAAGTACCAAGTCATCTTTTTCTCTCCTTAAAAGCTTTTCACACTCATATTTTAAAAATAACACTATTTTTTCTTCCGGCAAACTACTACCATAGAATAGCAGTCTTCCCCTAACTCATTTCCTTCCCAATCATTATATATATGTAATAATTCAAAACCATTCACTACTAATAATCTTTCTAACTCCTGTGGATACGTATAGCGAAGATCAATCGTTGTTTTCAGTTCTTCTACTTGCATATCACCCTCATAAAATCTTCTTGTTGTTATGTAATGCTGTATTTGCTGAATTGAATCGTATGTCATTTCAGTATATAGATCGCATTTTCTTTCCTTTTCATCAATAATAGTTGTCCAATATTCTTCTGTAAATGGTTGTATTAATTCTTCTTTTGAAGGAAAACGTGTATCGAATATGAATATACCATTATCAGCTAACACATGATGAATAGATGTTAATAACTTATTTTGATCTGTATTCGTAAGAAAGTGTTGAAATCCATGATCAACCATAAATGCTAATGGAATCGTTTCTTCAATCTTTAATTGTAAACAGTCTTGTTGTAACCATTTTACTTTTTTACAATCCATAGATTTTCTCTTTGCTTCAGCAAGCATACCTTCATGTATATCTACACCAATCATTTGATATCCGTTTTCTATAAATGGAATTGTAACCCTTCCTGTTCCGCAGGCAATATCTAGAATCCATTCATTTTGTATATTTAGTTTTTGCGCCCATGATAGTAAGAACGGAAAATCTGACAGACTTTTATTTTCTATATCATATCGTTTTGGATTTTCGTATTCAGATAGACTCCATTTTGTTTGCAAACGTATTCCCCATTTCATATTTCCACTTAAGTTTAATATATAAATTATAACGAATTATTAGTTTTTTCTCTATAATCAAACATAATTACTTGGACTAATCTAACTTTCCTTTTCGTAAGCTAAAAATAAGTGGAAGAATCGGAGTGTGATACGATGGAACGATTATGGATTCCAATGATTGTTACGTTTTTTTCATTTGGTGGATTACTATTAGGCGGTGCTGTTGGCATTGCTACACGCCAGCTAATTGAAGAAAAAATGCATCGTTTATACGCATTATGCGGCGGAATTTTGCTTGGGCTTTTATCCCTTGAAATAATTCCTGAAACATTTGCAAGCTATGAAATAATTGGGCCTATACTTGGTATAGCTATCGGTATTTTAGTTATGAGCTTATTAGATAACTATTGTCATCATCCAATGATACATAAAAAAGATCAACAAGCATGGCAAACTTTTCTTTTTCTTTCTTTTGCTATATTTATTCATAATTTGCCAAGTGGATTTGCTTTAGGTACAGCTTTTATTAATCATGCTGAATCTGCAGTTCCTTTTTTAATAGCAATCGTTGTTCACCATATTCCTGAAGGATTAGCTTTAATTATCCCCTTTCTCTTTACAAAGCATAAATATATTTCATTTTTACTAACAACTTTATTACTTTCACTTATTCTCGGTACCGGTACTGTTTTTGGCATTTTGATGGAAGGAAAAGCTCTTCATCTACAAGGGCTCATTATGGGAAGTGCTATCGGTTCCCTTAGCTATGTTACAATTCATGAAATGCTTTGGAAGGCAAAAAGACAACTCTCATTCCTGACATTTTTAACATGGGCAACTAGTGGATTTTTACTAATAACAGTATTTACACTATTCGCTGGTCATCATTAAAGATAATAATATAATCATTTGTATATTTTTCCTTTTTCTCCAAAACATAATAGTATCTACCTAATTATAAGGAGGAAAAATTATGTTTGGGAAAACAGCCGGTGAAGCTCTAGTTGACCTTTTAATTGACTGGGGAGTAGAACATATATACGGAATGCCTGGAGATTCCATCAATTCTATAATTGAAGCTTTACGAAAAAAACAAGATAAAATCAAATTTATTCAAGTGCGCCATGAAGAAGCTGGTGCACTTGCAGCAGCTGCCTATGCGAAATTAACAGGGAAACTCGGCGTTTGTATGGCAATCGCAGGGCCCGGTGCTATTCATTTATTAAATGGTTTATATGATGCTAAACTCGATAAAGTCCCTGTTCTAGCAATTTCAGGTCAAGTAGAAACAGATTTACTCGGGACGGATTTTTTCCAAGAAGTAAACTTAGAAAGATTATTCGATGATGTTGCGGTATATAACCAGCGCATTATGTCAGCAGAACAGTTGCCTGCTGTCGTGAATCAAGCGATTCGAATGGCTTATACGAAAAAAGGTGTATCTGTTCTTACGATTCCAGATGATGTTCCGAAATTCGAAGTAAAAAGTGGTGCTCGTGTTACAAATACTTCTTTTACATTACCTGAGTTATTTCCGCAAGAAGAAGATTTACATGCTGCAAAACTCGCAATAAATGAAGCGAAAAAGCCTGTAATTTTAGCTGGAAAAGGTGCGAAACATGCGAGAGAATCTTTACTTACTTTCGCAGAACACATCGGTGCTCCAATCGTACTTACATTACCAGCTAAAGGAATTATTCCTGATGAACATCCACTTTGTATCGGTGGATTAGGATTAATTGGAACGAAACCTTCTTATGAAGCAATGAAACATGCGGATACTTTAATTATGATTGGTACATCCTATCCGTTCACAGGTTTCTTGCCCGAAAAAGCAAAAACAATTCATATCGATACTGATCCTGCCCAAATAGGAAAACGTTACGTAACAGATATTGGCTTAGCTGGTGATGCTGATAAAACATTAAAATGGTTAATTGAAAATGTAGAAAAACACGAGGACCATTCCTTCTTAGAGCATCATCAAGAAATGATGAAAAAGTGGGAAGAAAAATTACACAATCAAGAAGAAGATTCTTCTACTCCAATTAAACCACAACGCGTTATGCATGCACTGCAACAAGTAGCTCATGATGATGCAATATTATCAGTCGATGTCGGAAATGTAACAGTATGGACAGCAAGGCACTTTCGTATGACAAATCAGCAATTTATTATTTCTAGCTGGCTCGCAACACTTGGCTGCGGTTTACCTGGTGCACTTGCTGGAAAAATTGCTTTCCCGGATAAACAAGTATTTGCGGTTTGTGGTGACGGTGGTTTTGGAATGACAATGAACGATTTCGTAACAGCTGTTAAATATAAACTACCAATCGTTGTCGTCGTTTTAAACAATAATAAAATCGCCATGATTAAATTCGAACAAGAAGTTATGGGGAATATCGAATTTGGTACAGACTTAACAAACCCTGATTTTGCAAAATACGCAGAGGCGTGCGGAGGTATTGGATACCGTGTTGAGAATGTAGATGAACTACTTCCTGCTTTCGAAAGTGTGGTAAAACAAAATAGTCCGTGTATTATTGATGTAGTTGTAGATGTAAATGAAGCACCAATGCCAGCAAAAATCACCTTTGGTCAAGCCGCTGGTTATACGAAGCATATGATAAAAGAATTATTTGAAGAAGGTAAGATTGATTTACCACCACTTTAAACAAAAAAAGATAGCTGAAAACGATTTGTTTTATTTAGAACCAAGAAATAGGTATTTAGCATATGTATATCAATAATAGTTATATAATGTTGCACATTGTATAGACGAAAAAGAAGAGGATAGATAAAGCAGAAAGTATATGCATTATCTATCCTTTTTGTACTACATATGACCTCATTTACTAAAACAACATTTTTAGACCTTATTGAACTAACGCATGCGTTAGTTCAATAAGCATTTTTTCACAATCTTTACAGAAATGCTACCCTTTAGTTCAATGAGGAAAAACTGCCTTAATTGCAGCCCTTGCCTCTCCTTTTGTGCGTGGTGGGTGGTACTTCCATTTTACCAATGGATGGTTTCTTCTTGTTTTTCTTGACATAAAAAGGGGCCGTCCCAAAAGCCAATTTCCGATGGCTTTTGGGACGGCCCCTCTAACCCTTTAACTGAAAGAAAACCTGTTCAAAATTGCCTCAGTACTAAGTATGACAGTGTTAAGCTCATTCCCTCAGCTATCTTTTCCTCTTCTGAAATAGAGACTGCGTAAAAAATTTTTGCTGTTCACGCGAGCAATCACCTGACTGCGACTTCTCGGCAAATTGCAGCATTGCGCTAAGCCGCTAATCCAATCAGCGATTTCTTGATGTGGAAGTAACTCTTTGTCAATCATCGTATCCACGATGTTTACCAACCGCTCATCATCCTCATCGCTAAAAATGTGTCTACCATTATGAAGCATGCCAGAAATAGCGACAAGAACCTCACGCAGCATTGCGACGCTGCTCTCCTCGCACTGCACCAGCTCGACAAAAACATCCGCACCATGAGACGCGCTGTGAGCCCAGCCTCCTACTGAAATGTAACCTCGCAGATCCTTCTCCTCTTTATAATAACGGAGCATCGCATGTATTAATTGCTCAATTTCCGCTTGATTAAAAAATGGATTCTGTCTGTGACGTTGCACAATCAAAGCGATAGGTAAAGCAGAGAACGTCCTTGTAAAAACTGACTGATCATCCTCGCTACCAATACTATAGAACAAATGGTTCTCATCAGTCAGAACAGTTAAGAGGCTTCGTAACTCCTCTTCACTGAATCTATTCTCTTCTCTAATCCACATATAAAACATCGAATAAATCAGGTTATCCCGTAATTCTGGCTGAGGATCGCCAATATATTGAAGTAACAAAGGTAAGAAATCTTGATGCTGCTCACCTTCGCGTAACTGATACTCATCCTTCTCAATTCTTTGCAAATCCAGCATCAATTTAGTCCTTGTATCGCTCATTTCCCCATCTCCTTCCACATTAACATAATCTCCTCTATAACAACTTCTGGCTCATCATGATGAATATAATGTCCACTTCGACTAGCAATCCGGTACTTGCTTGACGTTGATAGCCATTGGAATTCTGCTTGGAGTCTTTGCTCAATTTCCAATATTTCTTGAGATGGCCATCCCTCTTCAACATTGTCAGGTAAACCTCTTGTAATAATTACAAGAGGGAGGTTACTTTGCTTTGAATGATCAACGATTTGCTTATAACTTTGTATTTTATCAATCTTCTCACTATTCAACATAGGATTCTCGTAATATTCCCTATTTCTTGCAAGCAGATTTTCGGGTAGAACCTTTTCATAGGCAAGTTCTTTATATTCCGGTGCAGCGTCAACCAAAATCATACCGCAGATGTTCAGTGGATAAAGGCTGGCATATAATCTAGCGACCAAACCACCAAAAGAATGTCCTACCAATATATAGGGCTTCTCCACTTCAAGCGCTAGCAACAATTCGTTTAGCTCCTCGACTAGATTATAGCAAGTCGTCGGGACGGATGCGACTTGACTCCTGCCAATACCCGACCTGTTATAGGAAAAGGTTGATGTTTCTTGCGATATTCGGTCTTGGACTTTTTTCCATGTCTCATAACTATCGCCTAACCCTGCTATGAAGATTACGCTTGGAATACTGTTACGTGAATATTTATTTAATAGTCTGTGGTTATCACATATATCAATTATCTTTTTATTTTGTATAGTCACTTTTAATCACCCAGTTCAATTATAGGATTTACACTATCGATATTTCCATAATAATTCGATTATTATTTCTTTTAAAACTTTACTGTTTTTTAACTTCAGCTATCTTTTTTATTTTTGTACCTCTCTATAGAAAGAAAAATCATTCACATTAGTTTGTATTCGTTTCTCTTCCTTTACTTCTTTATCCTTGCTCTTAAGTATTTTTATATTTCCTAGTTTAATCGCATCTTGCATACTATTACTAACTAGATTTCCCGCTAAAATTGTCATACTATAAAAAGCAATTGGTATAAGTACAATCCATGTATGTGTAGTTAAATGGCGGAAGTTTTGACCAATTAGGCCAGTCCATTCTTTTGTTACACTATCTGGATCCATTCCACTGAAGATTATTGTTCCACCAAAAAATAATTGCAACAAACCAAGGTGTAAAAGAAGCAATAAAGTACTCACAAATTGTTGGGCTACTAATAAAAGAAATGGTGGTAACATATGCGGCCATATATGGCGCTTCAACCTCTGCCATTTACTCCCGCCGAGAACAGTAGCTGCCAACATAAATTCCTCTTTCTTAATACGTTTTACTTCTTGCGCTACATATAGCATAACTGTTGGTACAGCAAGAAATACAAGAACTATAATTTGAAATGCCACCCGCAAATACAACGGCACAACTTCCGCTCCACTGTCAAACGTTAAAACTTCATTTAACATAAAATAAGAAATCATGACCATTGGTACAATACTAAAAGGATCAAAAAATGATGAAATAACTGGAAAAGAACGTTTACCATACATACCAAGAAGTAAACCAACTCCCCCTCCAACTATAACTCGTAAAATCGCTATAATTATACTCGCTCCAACTGTCCATTTCGCGCCTTCTATTATTAATTGAACAATGTCGCGGCCTTTCACATCACTTCCAAACCAAAATTTACTTGATGGCGAAAATGGAGCTGCCTCTAGTTCTCCTTTTTCGTTATACATCATCGTAAGTTCGCGAATATTCCCATCAAAAAACACCGTATATCCAATACTAACAATCATTAGTACACTTAAAAAAGTAATACCTATCCAAAATCTCACATCTCTTTTTACAACTTGCCACATATTACACACGCTCCTTTATCACATTTTGCAAGAGTGTATGTAATATACGAAATAGTATAAAAAGCGGTACGTATAATATTACTAGACTCACTGTAAATATTTCTAATTTAGAATTTTCTTTTACAAAAACAAACATACCATATGTATTAAATATCCATTCAATAATATATAAATTGGAAAGCATAAATAATATATTTGTTTTCGCATAATAAATTGTCGTCAATAAAACATTTCTTGAAATATGATGTGTCAAAATATGCTGTAAGCTTAATCCTTTACTCTTGGCAAACAAACTATAATCTTTCTCTAACTCTTCTTTAAATCGTAATAACAACAGTTTAATAAATAATAATGTTGTTGGTATTGTAAGACATATAATCGGTAACAAACGTATCCTTTCTTCCCCTAATCCAGCTAGTTTAACCGGCATAAATCCTGTTTTTTGAAAAAGAATTACGACAAGAAGTTGTGATAATAAAATAAGTAATATATCTGGTATACTCTCAAGCGTAAGAAAAATCCCGTTCCACATTTTCTGTTTCATATGAGAACGTTGCAATACCCAAACGACAAGTACATACGCTATAAGCAAAGATAGTAAAAACGCTGATAGAAATACAATCATCGTTTCAATATAATGAATCCATATTTGTGGAAATAATTTTCTTGAGTCCCGAAATCCATATGTAATTTCACCTGGTTGAAGTAACTTTCCTCCAAGAAATACAATCGTGTTCCAAAAACCGATTAAATCCATTTGCAATCCCTTAAATAAACGTGGCAGCGCACCTAAGCAGATTATACATAAAATAGCAGCTACTAGTTGTAAACAAGTAATCCCACACCATTTAACAATTCGCATCAACATAACGATTTCTCCTTACTATCCGATAGAATATTCAGAAATCAAAAACCAGATATATTACATCTTTTCAGCTATACCTTGCACTCGTTTCTTTCCACTAGGTAAAATGGCTCGATATAAACACGTAACAAAAAATAATAAACCAAATAAAATAATAAACAACGTATCTGCACGAATCCATTTCGGGAACAACATCGCTATCGCACCGAGAGATAACAGCTGGAATCCTGTCGTTAATGGACTAAGTAAACTTTGAACGCGTCCCATGAATGACTCTTCTACAATTTCATACATCCAGCCCATTATTGCAACATTAATAAATGGTAAAAAGAAAGTCGCAAAAGCGATACATACATAAAAAGACCATACGTGATTTACAAAGTAACACATACCGAAAAAGACTCCTGAGCCCGCCATACCAAATACAATAATAGGCTTAGGTGCATATTTCTTACCTATACTTGTTGCTACTATACTTCCAATTAATAATGAAATCCCTCCAACTACACCGCCCACCATCGCTAAACTTTCATACGTTGCTGGTGCTAATTTATATTTTAATATGTAAGTAGTGGATACGCTTAAAATACCATTTAATAGTCCAAATACGATAAATCCTAAAAGTAATTTTTTTAAAGTGTCATTTTGATATATATACTTGATTCCTTCTTGAAACTCTGTTATTAACATCTTCAAATTAACTTCTTTCCACTTTGTTCTACCATTTGGCAAACGAACTTTTTCTGGAACGGAGATCGTTTGAATCAAAATACCACTCATAATAAATGTGAGCGTATTTACTAAAATGCTCCCATAAATTCCAAAAGTCCAGTACACCATCGTTGCAATTCCTACACCAAATAAAGCATACAAACTATTTACCATTTGATTAATCCCTGCTGCTGCGCCATATTGGTCTGATTCAACTACTCCCTGTATCATCGACTGTTCTGATGGAGAGAAAAATTGTATACATGCATTTTCCAAAAACAAAAATATAAAGACGAGTATAATCATTCCGTAATAAAGCGAAATTAGAATTCCGATATTACAGAGCGAACAACATATATTGCTTACCGTACAAATACGTTGTCTATCAAAACGATCCACTACTGTCCCTACTAATAGAAAAAAGATTAATGCGGGTAATGCCATCATAATTTGTGTCATCGTTGCGTAAACTGGTTGTTTTCCGTACTGGTCTAACAAATAAAACATTAAAGAAATTCCAGCAATCATAGAACCGAGTCGCTCTAAAATATTTGCTAGAAAAAAACGGGCATACACTTTGTTGCGAAATAACTGTAGCATTTCTTTCATACTTCTAACCCTTTCTCTCGACAAAATTTTATTTTTTCAGTCATTTCTTGGAAGTTATATTATATTTTTCGATCATTATCCAATCTTTTCCTTCTGTATAGAGAACAATATAAAAAAGACTCTTGTTTTTTATCAAGAGTCTTTTTATTTAACTTCGCTTCAGTTAATACTATGCATCTAAATATCTTTATACGTCTCGCTAACTATTATAATTTTCTAAAGTTCGGATACACTTTATTTATTTTACGAATGTATCGCACATCCAATTATAAAATTTTTCTTCCTCCTCAAATTGTGGATAATGAGCTGACTTCTCAAAAGTAATAAATTCTTTTTGACCTGCTTCAATCGTATCAAAATATGTTTTTGCTGCATGATATGAAGTGTTATAGTCATATTTCCCCATAATGAAATAAAGCGGTAGCTTCATTTTAGTCACCTTAGTAGGCAATGGATTCTTTAAATCCTTTTCTAATAAGACAGTTTGAGAATGTGATAATCCAACGTTATAACGAATTACGTCTAACAAGTTATATTCATTACTGAGTAACATTCCGATGTTATCACCATCTGGATTTTCAATGAGTCTTGATGTTCCACCATATTTCGCAACATAATTTCTCGGAGTGTATGTATCGCCATTTTTAATTTTTTCAGTCAACCCATTTAAATAGGACACCTCATCTGTATTCCCAGCTTTTTGTGCCTGTTCAACCACATATTTTAAACTATCGATTTCACTTTCTACTGTATCACTCATTTGCCCGATGCCAACATATGCTTCAAATTTTTCCGGGGCTTTATTGGCAGCTTGCATTCCGATATATGTACCGTAAGAATGACCAACCAATATTATTTTTTCTCGACCAAGACGGTTTGAAATATAATCTGTCATAGCTAATAAGTCTTCTACAAGAAGATCTGATATAAGGTTCGAATAGTCTTCAAAGAAATGATACGACTTCCCGCTCGCTCTTTGATCGTAATTAACAACTGTGAATTTCTCTTCCAATAAGTTTTGGTATTTTTGAGCATATGGTATTTCTGAAGTTCCTGGTCCACCATGTACAAAAATAATAACTGGATTGTTCCTATCTTTGCCGCGTATCATAATTTCATGACCACTGCCATTTATCTCTACTTGCTCTAATATGTTTATACTGTTCTTCCCCTTTATTTGCGAAGTCCATGTAGGAAATATTAGTGCTACGATTAATAATAGTGTAGTGATGGCACCAATAAGTTTTATTAATTTTTTTATCTTCTTCATAAGTAGTCTCCTTTCTTTTAAATTTATAAAAACATCAATTTAATTCTGTAAAACTCCCTCAAAATAATATTAATATATAACAATTTCTCTCTCTAATTTCATCTTGCTCGTTTGCACATTTTTAATATCCCATACACTTCTTAACTTTCCCCTATATAAACTCTTAATATTTTCTTAATTTTCAATATAAATTTTATAGAAAGACTCGGTCACAATGTATTAAAAATAAAGAAAAAAGCCCTTGTTTTCAAAACAAAGACTTTTTTCCTTTAACTATTTCGCTACCTCTTCTTTCGGCATTACCATACCTTTGTAAAGTTGAACAGTTATCCAGTAATAGATGAAATAAATGACTAAGAAAATCCCTATCGGCACCCACACTTTTACAAACGGGTCAACTAATATGAAGCTAAATAAGTTTAGCCCTACTAACACGTGGGAAATCCCAATGATTGCCGGGAAGATAAATAAATATGAAATTTCTTTATATATACTTTTCGTTAACATACTACGTCTCACACCAATTTTTCGTAACATTTCATAACGTCGTACGTCACGAGAAGCACCTGTTAATATTTTGAACATAAGAGAACTTGCCATCATTGCTAAAAAGGCAATTCCGAGGAAAAATCCCATAAACATTGTTCCACTCATGAAACTGTTCATAAACTGATAAATTGTCATTTTCGTAAATAAGTCTACTTTTGCACCTGTTGTTTTTTCAATTTGTTCTTTTTGTCTCTTGTCTATTTCAATTAACAACGGTTTATATTTTTTCATATCATCTACTTTTGCTAATGTTACACTATGTTCCGTTCCTTGAACTGCTTTGTAGTGTTCTTCATCTGCAATCCTTACAGGTTTTCCGTTAAATTGATTATGTGTAATTTGTATTTCTCTTACAACCGCATCTTCCCAATCCCTTGGCATACGAGGAAGTTTATTGGCTGCTTCAGGAGCTTCCAAAGCAGAATAAACAGGTTCAGTTAAAGGTTCAGCCACACGTTTACGAGCAGGTTCTTTTAAAGTTTTTGTATCAAAGTGGTCTGAAACAAGTGGTGGTTTCTCAGTTAAGTCGTTACGTAAATAATAAACCGCTTCTCCATCTACTTTATACTTATACTTGCTTTCTTCCACAATTTCCATTTCTTTTAAGGCTGCTTTATCTTGATTATTTGGATCATGAATTACGACATCATATACACGAGAGAAGTCTGTCATAATACCTACATTTTTTTGGAACGCCATCCCTGCCGTCATCGCACCTGCACCTAATGCAATTAACATCGCTACGGTACCTAATACTCTCGATAAACTATTTACTCGAAAGCGTAGCTGTGCATATGTAAAACTATTTAAGCCCGTTTCATTTCGTTTTTTATTCCCTTTAATTTTCATCACAAAAAATGGAAGCAATGAACTAAAGATAAAATATGTTCCGAGTGTTGTAACGATTGTCGCTATTATAAAACCAAGTTCAGCAAACATTTTTATATTTACCATAAAATAATATCCTGTACTTACTAGTAATACACCAAGTACAGTCATTATAATAATGCGAGTTTTACTTTTCTTCACTTCATCTAGTGTTTCATCTTCACGTATTAATTCTAATTCTGTTTTACGTAATAAACGGATGCTATTCATTAAACCAGTAATAAAAAATAGTATTAAGAAGAAAATAGCTGTAACTAAGATTGCTGGTGTATATACAGATGAATAACTACCTTTTGCTGAAATTTCCATACCATTCATTAAAAAGTTTCCTGCTACACTTGCAAGTAACATCCCTACTAAGATCCCGATAATAATACTGACAATACCCATACCGAATGTTTCAATAAATAATAACTGTGCTACTTTTTTCTTTTTCGCACCGAGCATCATGTACATACCGAGTTCTTTTCTTCTTAATGTGAGTAAGAAAGAATTGGCATATATAATATAAAATACAGTAATGAAAGATAATAGTATGGCACCTACCCAAAATACGAGTCTAATACTACCAATAAGACTATTATCCTTCGTAAATTCACTATTCATCGCCATCGTTTGGAACATGTAGAAAATACTAATACTAATAACGAGACCAATAAGTAAAACCATATAATCTTTTAACATCTTTTTCATACTATGACGTGATAATTTGAATAACATAGTCTCGCCCCCTACTTAGACTCAGCAGCTGAGCCCATATGAGCGAGCACGCCTAAAATGTCTTGATAGAAATTTTCTCGCGTTCCTTGACGCTTTAACTCTTTATAAAGAAGACCGTCTTGAATAAATAAAATACGTTCACAATAACTCGCGCTAAATGCATCGTGTGTAACCATCAAAATACTTACATTGTGATTTTCATGTAAATCTTGCATCGCTTCTAATAAGCTTTTTGCATTTTTACTATCAAGCGCACCTGTCGGTTCATCTGCTAATACGATTGCTGGATTATGTACTAAAGCTCGTGCTGCCGCCGTTCTTTGCTTTTGTCCACCAGAAACAGCAGTTGGATATTTCGTTAAAATTTCAGTAATCCCTAATTTCTTTGCAACCTCATTTACCTTCCCCGTAATCTCACTTGAAGGTACGCCTTGCAGAGAAAGTGGTAAAGCGATATTTTCATAAATTGATAAGTTTTCTAGTAAGTTAAAATCTTGAAAAATGAATCCTAATTTTTGAGATCGAAAATCAGATAATGCATTCCCCTTCATAGAAGTAATATTTGTACCAGCTATTGTCACACTGCCACCCGTTGCTTGATCCAATGTACTAATCACATTAAGTAAAGTCGTTTTTCCAGATCCAGAAGGACCCATAATCCCGACGAATTCCCCTTCTTTAATACTTAATGACACACCCCTTAACGCTTTTGACTGATTCTCATTTCTTTTCCCATACGTTTTTTCTACACGTTCTACAGTAACTACATTTGTTGACATCTCTTTCACTCCATCCCTTTTGTATAAAATTAATTTCTCACATATTTCTTATCTTTTTCTCATGTAAATCCTTAATAATTTTTAAACTTTTCAATCAGAAAGGATTACACGAGTTACGTAAACCTTTTTCCTATTCCATATTCTCACTTTTCTAAAACTCGTTCCTTCGATTTCGCTTACATTTACCTTACATTTTTGTAAGGTAAAAAATATTACAGACCATTTCATAAGATGGATTCATTTGTAATGAGCAAGTTTTTTATTTTTATCAAAATTAATAGGATACATAAATAACAATAATAATAATAATAATAATAAGTTAAAAAACAATATAATTTTATTTTAAAACGATAAATTATATGATAAAATCATGTTGTCATTAAATAAACGAGGTGCTTTTTATGAAACAAGTTACAACACTCTTTTTAAAACTAGCTATTGTTTTTATAGGTATAGTAGTACTTGCATTGTGCATATTTTTAGTTCCTAAAATCGGGAATTTCGCTGGAGAATTGTATCCAGCTATTGCTTATATGAAATCTCTCGTTTTAATCGATATGTACGTAGCGACGATACCTTTTTACTTCGCTCTGTATCAAGTTTTTAAACTTTTAAGTTATATTGATAAGAACAAAGCGTTCTCGGTATTATCAGTAAAGGCTTTAAAAAATATAAAATACTGTGCCCTCACTATCGGTACCATATACATACTAGGTATGCCAATTTACTATCTTATGGCAAAAAAAATTGATCCTCCAAGTTTTATACCAATTGGATTGATCATTATTTTCTCCTCTATCGTGATTGCTGTTTTTGCTGCAGTTCTCCAAAAGCTCTTACAAGAAGCCATTAATATAAAATCAGAAAATGATTTAACGGTATGAAGTGAAGTATATGGCAATAAATGATGAAGGGATAGCGATTAAGCTATCCCTTCATCATTTATTATGGTTCTTTAATGAGTTTAAATTCAGTAATACATGTTAATGGTGTATTTTATTATCAATCTCTATTTCTTATTTTTTATTTCCTCTTTTATACTCTCCACAAACCCATTTAGTTCAATAACTTCTGACTGGTCTTCACCGTATTTACGTACATTTACAGATCCGTTCTCCATTTCCTTATCCCCAATAACAAGAACATAAGGAACTTTTTGCATTTGTGCTTCTCTTATTTTATATCCTAACTTTTCATCTCGTACATCTCTTTCAACACGAATGCCAGCTTGTGCTAATTTATCCGCAATCTCATCTGCGTATTGTACATGGACTGCATTCGAAACTGGAATGACCTTCACTTGAACCGGTGCCACCCATGCCGGGAACGCGCCTCCAAAGTGCTCAATTAATATCGCTAAGAAACGGTCTAAAGATCCTAAAACTGCTCTGTGAATGACAACTGGTCTTCTCTTTTCATTCTTCTCATCTATATAATTTAAATCAAACTTCTCTGGCATTTGGAAATCTAGTTGGATTGTCCCGCACTGATGACTTCTATTTAAAGCGTCTTTAATATGGAAGTCGATTTTCGGTCCATAAAATGCACCGTCACCTTCATTTAGTCTATATTTATAATTCAATGAATGTAATACATTTTCTAATGCCTCTTCTGCTTGCTTCCACAACTTATCATCACCCATTGAATCTTCTGGACGAGTAGAAAGCTCTACTTCATATTCGAATCCAAAAGTTTTATAAACGTAATCAATTTGCGCCATTACAGATTTAATTTCATCTTCAATTTGTTCTGGAGTTACAAATAAATGAGCATCATCTTGGCAGAAAGTACGTACTCTTAATAATCCATTTAATGCCCCGCTAAATTCGTGTCGGTGTACTTGACCGAACTCACACATACGAATTGGCAATTCGCGATAAGAGTGTAATTTATTTTTGAACATTAACATATGTCCTGGGCAGTTCATTGGTTTTAATGCGAAACTTTTATTGTCTACTTCAGAGAAATACATGTTGTCTTTGTAATGTCCCCAGTGTCCTGATTTCTCCCATAATTCTTGGTTCATCATAAACGGAGTACGTACTTCTTGATACTTATACTCTTTTTGAATTCCTCTTAAAAATGCTTCTAATTCATTACGAATAATTTGTCCTTTCGGTAAATAAAATGGCATTCCCGGAGCCTCTTCAGAAAACATAAATAACTCCAGCTCACTACCTAATTTACGATGATTTCTTTTTGCTGCTTCTTCAACGAAATGTAAATAACCTTCTAATTCTTTTTGAGAAGAGAACGCAACACCATATATACGCTGAAGCACTTGATTGTTACTATCACCTCGCCAATATGCACCAGAAACGTGAGTTAATTGGAAGGCTTTCAAATAGCCTGTTGACGGTAAATGAGGTCCTCTACATAAGTCTACAAATTCACCTTGTTTATAGAGTGTTACACTTTCCCCACTAGGAATTGCTTCTAACAATTCTAATTTCAGGTGATCATTCATTTCTTGAAACAGTTTTTTTGCCTCTTCTCGTGAAACCTCAACTCGCTCTATTTTTATATTTTCATTTATAATTTTTTTCATTTCTTTTTCGATTTCCGGTAAATCTTCTACGTTTACACTACTCGGAAGATCCATATCATAATAAAATCCATTTTCAATAACAGGTCCTACACCAAGGTTTACATTACCATGCATTCTCTTTACAGCTTGCGCTAAAATATGTGCCGCAGAGTGTCTTGCAATTTCTACCCCTTCATTTGAATCTATAGTAACGATTTCTACTTCCGCATTTTCTTCAATATTTCGGCGTAAATCATATAACTGATCATTTACTTTCCCTGCGACTGCTTTCTTTTTTAAACTACTGCTAATGGATCCCGCAATTTCTTCTAAAGTAATTCCTTTTACAAATTCTTTAACGCTTCCATCCGGAAATTTCATTTCAATCATCTGTTCTTTCATTTTTCATCTCTCCATTTCATAATAAAAAGCACACTCATCCCTAAAATAGGGACGAGCGTGCTTTTACCCGTGGTTCCACCCAGATTCCCATTGTAAATATACAATGGCTTCTTTTACGGTAACGTCGTTTACACGGCACTAGATACTTAATTTCCCCAGTACAGCTCTAAGGTGGTAAGTTATTTTTCTGCGTTAGGAAGTTCTCAGCTTTCCTTCCTTCTCTGTATAACCGGATAAAATAACTCGTGTCCTTTTCTTCGCTTATTATGAAATTGAATACAAAAAAGCATATTCATCCCTAAAATAGGGACGAATATGCTTATATCCGTGGTTCCACCCAGATTCCCATCACAAAAAACATAATGGCTTCTTTTGCGATAACGTCGCTTACACGGCACTAGATACTTAGTTTCCCCAGTGCAGCTCTAAGGTGGTAAGTTATTTTTCTGCGTTAGGAAGTTCTCAGCTTTCCTTCCTTCTCTGTATAACCGGATAAA
>NZ_JAEHBI010000346.1:0-235 GCF_016483705.1 Bacillus cereus group sp. N6 | reverse complement strand
CATATCTCTAACGGAGTAATATTTTCTTCTGGGTAACATGTTTATAATTGAGATACTGGTGCCACTGGGCCTCAAGGTAACACAGGTGCTACCGGTGCCACTGGTATAGGAGTTACCGGACCTACCGGACCTTCTTGTTGTCCTCCTGGACCTACTGGTCCTCAAGGACCTCAAGGTAACACAGGTGCAACAGGACCAAAAATGACACAAGGGAAGACGGGGGGCACGGGGGCCC
>NZ_JAEHBI010000345.1:0-235 GCF_016483705.1 Bacillus cereus group sp. N6 | reverse complement strand
ATAAAGATACAAATCAAAATAAAAAAAAAAATTAAAAAAAAAACGATTCTAATCAGAATCAACAAAAAAACTCTAAACAAAACGACTCAGATCAGAATCAACAACAAAAATCTAAACAAGACGACTCAGATCAAAATCAACAACAAAACTCTAAACAAAACGACTCTAATAATAATCAACAACATTCAAAAAAAAAAAACACATAGCAAAAAAAAAACAGAAAAAATAAACAAAC
>NZ_JAEHBI010000344.1:0-236 GCF_016483705.1 Bacillus cereus group sp. N6 | reverse complement strand
GGTAACATGAGAAGCCGATATGCAAGCTTTCCGATATCCCCCATAATTTGAGGCGTTGTTCTTCTTTGCATTGACCCCGGGGAAGTCGCTAAGTATTGTTTAAATAATTGAGGAAGGACAATGACGCCTCCGAAGGCAGAGCCGAGAAAACGAACCCAAGAAAATACATCGTGTATCCCCGGTACCTGTTGCTCTTCCGGAGCTATGTTCGTGACACTCGCAATCGAACCGAAGAA
>NZ_JAEHBI010000343.1:0-236 GCF_016483705.1 Bacillus cereus group sp. N6 | reverse complement strand
TAGATCGGAGTTATAGTCTGTTTAGTTTTTGTGAATGGTGTTTTTTGTTTATGAGTTATTTTATATACTTAATTTAGGTTTAATAGGTCTTGTTAATTTTGTTATTTTTTTCTTTTGTATGTGTTTAATTTTTTTTTGTTTTTGATAAAATTTTTATTTATACATTTTTGTTTTGATATTTCATTAAATTAATAAATATTGTTGTATTTTTTTGTTTGAATAAAGATGTTATTTCC
>NZ_JAEHBI010000342.1:0-236 GCF_016483705.1 Bacillus cereus group sp. N6 | reverse complement strand
TAATTTTATTAAGTATCTCAATTTATTACAGTCGGTACTTCATCAACGACAGATCTAAAAGGCTCTACAGAAGAAGCACAGTTTACTAAATATACGGCAGGGTCACCTTTTTGAAGGGGGCTCCTTGTTATTTTCGGAACGATTTTGCACTTATATCGATTTACCGACAAAAAAGACGATTTTATCAAATCCTCTCAGTTCTATGATCGCCAATAAACTTCATATCTTTCTCATAA
>NZ_JAEHBI010000341.1:0-236 GCF_016483705.1 Bacillus cereus group sp. N6 | reverse complement strand
AAGTTATTTTCTTACTTTGGACAAAAGCCAACGACAAATAAAGTAGAGGATTATATACGTCATGAGGACGTTCATCCAGCCGCAGATACAAAACAATTAAAAGAAATAGCTGAATTACTAAAAGAGAAAAAGATTCCTTACATGATCACTTTTATTCCTCTATATACAGATGCAGATACAGTTAAAACACTGCATTTAAAGGATAAAACCGAACTAGTCGATCTTTTACGCACTAT
>NZ_JAEHBI010000340.1:0-237 GCF_016483705.1 Bacillus cereus group sp. N6 | reverse complement strand
AGATAATGAAATTTACTAATCAAGAAAAGATTAGTTAAGAAATTAAATAGTTATTGCACTTCTTCTCGAGCTCAGGGTACACATGAATATCGTATATCATGGATAGGCAAGAGATGTATCAAGAATGTAATAATGGAGTAGACTTCTTCTGTCTAACTCCTTATACCTAATTATCTATAAAGCAATTATTCTTTATCATGTTTTTTCCACAAATCCAATTTGTTATCTTCAAATCTT
>NZ_JAEHBI010000339.1:0-237 GCF_016483705.1 Bacillus cereus group sp. N6 | reverse complement strand
GCCCGCCCCGGTCGTCTGGTGTTTTGGCTGCTGCGGATGCGAAACGTGATGATGGTTACTCTGGTGGGAGCGGTGATGTGTGTCAGCAAGTCTCTCAAGGTAACACTGGTGCTACTGGTGCTACTGGACCTCAAGGTGTTCAAGGTAATACTCGTGGACCCGGCGCCGCGCGCCCGCGACGACGGCGAGGGGCGAATGCTGGCTACGGCGAGAAAGAAAAAACGGGGGGGGGGGGGG
>NZ_JAEHBI010000338.1:0-237 GCF_016483705.1 Bacillus cereus group sp. N6 | reverse complement strand
TTAGATCAAAAGCTCTACGATTTATCAAATGTATGTCTCTATAAGATCAACAAGAAGTTACACATTAAAAACAGATTGTTTAATCAACTTTTAGCTGAAACGTTAGTGGATCCAGAAAATGGTGAAATTTTAGCGGCGGAAGGAACAATCTTAGAACGTCGTACACTTGATCGCATTTTACCTTACTTAGAGAAAAACATTGGATTAAAAACAGCGAAACCAATGGGTGGAGTGGGA
>NZ_JAEHBI010000337.1:0-237 GCF_016483705.1 Bacillus cereus group sp. N6 | reverse complement strand
ATGGCATGACTCCGTATCAGTATTCAAAATCAATTGCGTAATCTAATTGATGTTCCAGTTTTTCTTGACCAGGTCATATTGATGGCCCCATCGCATAATCGTTGTATGAGCTAAAGATAGTCCTCTTTCCTCCATCATTTCTACCAAATCACGAAAACTAAGATTGTACCGTAGGTACCAGCGCACAGTTAACAAGATAATATCTGGCTGATAGTGCTTCCATTTAAACGAAGTTTC